>NZ_QAJD01000099.1:3675-15248 GCF_003061465.1 Aeromonas sp. HMWF017 | reverse complement strand
TCTCAGATCATTAGTGATTTTTATATTAACTTTTTGTTTTGTAAGGAATTTTTAGAAAAATGCAGAGCTTCATCACAAACTGAGTCGATCAGATATTAACTTAACCGGTTAACCTGTTAAGCTGTGTTCATAGTGAAGAGACAGACTGACAGCATGACGATATGGCACCGATAGTTTTACCCAATTTAGCGCTGAGGTTGTGAGCTAAATAGCATTTATGGTGTTTTGCGTATCCAGCGGATGTTTTGAGCGCAGCACGTAGGGTATCGAGACTTTTCTTTGCCTAACCAGATAGTTTAATATTATTAAATATGAGAAGTCACTTTGTATGAGGTCAGTAAATGTCTAGCAGTGTAAAGTATTTGACTATCAAGAATGACTTGATACAAGAAATAAATGAAGGGAAATATACTCCCGGACAAAAATTTTATAGCGAAGCAGAATTAAAATTAAAATATGGTGTCAGTTCAGCAACAGTGATAAAAGCCATCCATGAACTGGTCAATGAGGGTTTTTTATTTAGACAGCAAGGAAAAGGTACTTTTATTTCCAAGTCTAAAAGAAACAAGCATGTGTTGGTTTCAGAGAGTGATCTGAGTGTCAAGTTGAACAAATCACAAGTAACATTGATTGATGTTGCGAAAGAGGCGTCTGAGTCGATTAACAAAATATTGAATAGAGCATTCGATTCTTATTTTTATAAGATTGTAAGATTGAAGTCAGATAATGATATTCCCTATGCAGTGCAGACCTCGTACATACCAGAAAACTATTTAGACCCAAAGAAACTGGCTGAAAAAAGTGGGTATTTATCATTGTACGAGCATCTGGCAGAGTTTAATAAAATTGACATGTACTCGATGCCATTCACTGAAGAGGTAACGGTAGTTAGTAACGTTGATGTTTATATAGCTAAAGCTCTGTCCATCCCAGAGGGAAGTGCCGTAGTTAAAATATTAAGAACTACCTATAAAACATCTGGTGAAATTATCGAGTATATCGAGACATTTAAAAGAGTTGAGTCATTCTATTTAAAATTTGAATCGGTAAGAGGAGCAGGAAGTGGAAATACTGTTGATATCTCATGATGGTATCGCGAGTGGAGCAAAAAAGTCAGCTGAACTCATTTTAGGTCCGCAAGAAAATCTACATGTTATTGAGTTAACCGCAGTTGGTGGTGTTGGTGGATTTGCTACTGAACTAATTCAATACCTCTCTAGCAAAACAAAAGAAAGTCAGAACGTAATTATCATTTCAGATTTGAAAAATGGGTCGCCATACAATACTGCTGTATCATATATCATTAATAATGATCTGGCTGATAAAGTCTCATTGCTCACAGGCATGAATCTAAATATGGTATTGGAAACCATTATGCTGGATGGTGATAGCGTGACTGGTATTGAACTGAATACCGTTATTGGTACGGCCATAGATGGAATTTCTATGATGCAACCAAGCGATTATAATACAGCAATCTCTACAGGTGATGAATAACATGCTTGAACATATAGAAATGTGGCAAATATTGCTATTGACTGCATATTCTGCCCTGGCTATTTATGATGGTAATAACACAACCTTTGGTCTTGTTAAACCGACCATGGCTGGATTTTTTGCCGGCGTCATTATGGGCGATATTCAAACAGGTTTGATGGTAGGTGGTACATTGAACCTGCTGGTACTGGGTGTCGGTAACTTTGGTGGAGCATCAATACCTGATTATATGACTGGCGCACTGCTTGGCACCGCATTCGCTGTGATGAGCGGTAAAGGCGCTGAGTTTGGTGCCACTATTGCAATCCCGATCGGCCTGCTAATGGTGCAATTAGATGTTTTGGCTCGCTTTACCAATACCTTTATTCAGAATAAAGCCGAGCGACTTATTGCAAATGGCGAGCCATGTAAAGCGGCGAAAATGAACTTGCTAGGGATCATTCCCACCTCGCTGTCCCGTATGATTCCTGTTTTCTTGGCTTTGTCGTTAGGATCTGTGTTTGTTAATGATATCGTCTCCTACATCCCTGAGGCGATTATGAATGGCCTGAAAGTAGCCGGTGGAATGTTGCCTGCGTTGGGTATTGCCATTCTGTTAAGATATTTGCCAATTAAAAAGAACATGTCTTTTTTGATCATTGGTTTCTTTTTGTCTGCCTATTTGTCTGTACCTGTGTTAGGGGTTGCATTAGTTGGTGTGGCTATCGCCATAGCATATTTCAACAGCAATGATGATGTTATTCAAGCAACCACTAATGTACAAAATGAGGTTATGGGTGATGAATAAAATAATAAATAAAGTGTTTTGGCGCTGGTTCTTTTTTGGTCAGGCTGGTTGGAACTATAAAACAATGCAAGGCTTGGGGTACCTCTATAGCATTATCCCATTTCTAAAACATAAGTATAAATCCGAAAAAGAACTGGTTTCTGCTGCTGATAATCATGTCCAGTTTTTTAATTGTAATAACACGATGGCAGCATCAATTTTGGGTGTTAATATCGCGCTGGAAAATGATATTGGCACTGAAGGAAAAGATGCAATTACATCGACCAAGATGGGTTTGATGGGACCGTTGGCCGGGATTGGAGATACCCTCTTTTTTGTTATCCCGACGACAATTTGTGGTTCCATTGCATCATATCTGGCACTACAAGGTAATCCTCTGGGATTGTTGCTGTGGCCAGCCTTTGGTTTGATTCGTTTAATGTTCATGCGCTATAGCCTCAAAGTCGGTTATAACGAAGGGGTTAAACTGGTAGGGCAACTTAGCACCAAACTAAATAAAATCACAAAATCAGCAAATATATTGGGATTAACTGTCGTTGGTGCTCTTATTCCGACGGTGGTGAAAGCCAAGTTGAGCTTTGAGTTTAGTTATGGCGATGTTTCACTGAAACTGCAAAATATTGCTGATCAACTGATGCCCGGCTTGATGCCCTTGTTTGTGGTACTGCTGACCTATTGGCTATTAGGCCTGAAAGGCATGAACTCAACCAAAGTGATTTTCATTCTGATGTTCTTTGGTATCGTTACTTATAATCTTGGCATTTTTTAATCTCAAACAGGTAATAATATGAAAGGCATCGCACATATCCGCATTGATGATAGATTGATTCATGGTCAAGTCGCTACACGCTGGGTCAGCTATTATTCTGCCAACAGAATAATGGTGATCGATGATCAAGTAACAAGCAATGATGTTGAAAAGAACATATTAAGAATGGCCGCACCTGCTGGGGTTAATACATCCATCATTTCTACCCAGACAGCCATAGAGAATATCTCTGCAGGTAAATATGCTGGTCAGCAAGTGTTGGTATTGGTAAAGCATCCAGGCGTAATAAAAAAACTAGTAGATGCAGGCCTTGACATTAAAGAGTTCAATATCGGGAACATGTCCAACCGTCTCGAGACCACGCAAGTGAAGCGTTCCATTAGTGTCACCCATGCTGAAAAACTCGACATACTGGATTTGATTAATCGAGGTATCAAGATCACTGCCAGAATGGTTCCTGATGATGGTGAAGAACTTATTACATCATTTACTAGTAATTTCTGGACTGCATCATGAGCCATCTTGTTGAGTTTAAGAATAATATTTTTAGCATCATTGACAAGATTAGTGAGACCCAAACTGAGCAAATTGAATGTGCTGCTGAAATTTTCAAAAACACGGTCAAGAATAAAGGCATTATTTATGCTATCGGTAGCGGCCACTCATTTGCAGGTGCTATAGAGTTTGCTGGTCGAGCTGGGGGATTAGTAAATACCAGGGCATTGGATAACTTTTATGGCCATAGTGGCTGGTTTGAAAATGTTGAGGGGATTGGAGATGTTTTTGCCTCTCTCCTTGATCTTCAACAACACGATGCCTTTGTCATAATTTCTAACTCTGGCAATAAAGCATTGCAGGTTGAATTGGCACAAAAACTAAAAAGCGCAGGCATCAAGATAATTGCCATTGTTAACAGGAAAGATGCTGATAAGTCCATTGCAAAGCACTCAAGTGGTCTAAAGCTTGCTGATCTTGCAGATGTAGTTATCGACAACTGCTGTTTTAAAGGTGATTGCTCAATTGAAATTCCGGAATCTGAATTAAAAATTGGGCCTACTTCATCGCTCGCTGTCGCATATATAGCAAACTGCATATCAATTCGAGCTACAGAATTGGTTTGTGCAGCTGGTATTTCTGTTCCAATTTTACGGTCTATTAATCAACCTGGTGGCAATGAGTATAATTTAGAACTATTGAGTGAATACAGAAGTCGAGTGTTTACTATCTAGAGACTTTCAAAATGAAAAAGCTAAATAGTGCTCTGTTTGATGCCTTGACTCCAATTACTGATGTGGAAGTCAAAGATGAGTTGAGATGGGCTTGTCATAAGATTAAAACCCTTGCAATAAAGATGGGTGACAAGTTTCCTTCAGCTTGTGCTGTTAATAACAGGTATTTGCTAAAAGAGAACAACGATTGGACCAATGGATTTTGGACTGGCATGTTGCTCATCGCATATGAGTTTACTGGCGATGTGTTTTTTAAAAACAAGTTGCAAGAAATAATCGATAGCTTTGTGTCCAGATTGACGAATCATGTTGTATTGGATCACCATGATATCGGCTTTCTTTACAGCCTGTCATTGCTTGCTGCCAAGCAGGTCTTTAATACTGAAGAGTTCGACTCCGCCATTGTATTGGCAGCCGACAAGTTGCTTGCCAGATATCACTCTGATGCTAAATTTATTCAAGCTTGGGGGGATATGGATAATGATCAAGAATATCGACTCATCATCGATTCATTGATTAACTTGCCACTGTTATATCGGGCTCACGAAATATCAGGTGATGATAATTACGCTAGCGTAGCAGTGAATCACTTCAAGCGAGTGACTGAAAATATCTTC
This sequence comes from Aeromonas sp. HMWF017, assembly GCF_003061465.1. Lineage (NCBI taxonomy): Bacteria > Pseudomonadati > Pseudomonadota > Gammaproteobacteria > Aeromonadales > Aeromonadaceae > Aeromonas > Aeromonas sp. HMWF017. The sequence continues at coordinate 10,349 of NZ_QAJD01000099.1, read as the reverse complement.
AGAGAAGATAATTCAAGTTATCATACCTATTTTTTTGACCGAGTCAGTAAGTTGCCGCTGAAAGGTGAAACATTTCAGGGCTATAGTGACTCATCATGCTGGGCCCGTGGTCAGGCATGGGCTCTGCTAGGGTTGCCATTAACTTATAAGTATCATCCAGAACTGGTTGATAGTGAAAAATATACGGCAGTATGTGAGTACTTTTTCTCACATTTGCCTGAAGATGGCATTCCATATTGGGATCTCCATTTTAAGGCTGAGAATAATCAACCCAGAGACAGCTCAGCATTGTCAATTGCCATCTGTGGGCTGCTTGAAGCGAGCAAGTTATTTGAGCATGCAGATTACCAGCATATCTCTCGAAAATTACTGAAATGCCTCAGTGACCACATGGCATCGAGAGATGATGAGGATTGTGACGGGTTATTGAAACATGGTGTCTATGCCTTTGCGCTAGGCAAAGGCATAGATGAATGCAACGTATGGGGGGACTACTATTATATGGAAGCCCTGTATCGAGTTTATTCAAATCAATGGCGAACTTATTGGTAATGAAAATGCAAGATACATTTTTTAATTTCGTAATGAAGAGCTTGTCAACCATTCATGAATCACAGCGTCAGATTATTGCTGATATTGCTAGAAAACTGTCAGATAAAGTTTGTGATAATGGCATAATTTATATCTTTGGCTGTGGCCATTCACATATCTTTGCTGAGGATGTTTTTTATCGGGCTGGCGGGATTGCCTGTGTGCGGCCAATTTTTATTGAGCCGTTGATGTTGCATGAAGGTGCCGCAAGATCGTCATACTTGGAGAAGCAAGAAGGGTATATCACAGAGCAATTATCGGCATATAATATTACTGATAAAGATGCGTTGATTGTTATATCTACTTCTGGTATTAATCCTGCTCCAGTGGAAGCGATTAGCTGGGCAAAATCGTATGGTGCATTGACGATAGGAATTACTAGCTATCAGTATTGTGATACGCAATCATCTCGACACTCTTCCGGGAAAAACCTAAGAGATGTGGCTTGCATCACGATTGATAATAATGTTCCTATTGGTGATGCAATTTTGAATCACGGTGATTGTACATCGTTCACACCAATATCATCGATTAATGGTATATATATCATTCAGTCATTGTTTTCTGAATTAATAAAAGAGATGGCTGATGCTGGTATAAATCCTCCAGTATTTAAAAGTGGCAACATTTCAGGTTCGTCCGAGCATAATAAATTACTTCTGAAACGGTATAAAGACAAAGTTCCAGAGTTAACCGCTAATAATTAAAATATCCTCTAAAGGTGACAAGCTATGAAAGGAAAGGTTTTTACTCCAACCTTGATTATGTTGGGGCTGATGTCCGTATATGGAAATGCTAACGCCAGTGCTGTCAGCGATGATTTTCAAAAGGCATTTATTAATGACTCAAGGCTAAGTCTCAATAGTGCTTTGTATTTTAGACATCGTGATGTTAAGGATGCTAATACAGGTTCATATTCAGCTGATGGCTCTCAGGGCGGCATTAAGAACCAGACTGCCAATATCGCGCTTGACTTTAATGGTGGCTATTATAAAGACATTATTGGTTTGGACTTTATGGCTGCCAGCAATATCAAGCTGGGATCGTCGGTAGGTCAGTCTGAAATCCTGCTTTATGATTACGATTGCAAAGGTGATGGTACATTAAATCCTTGTGAGAGCAGTTATGCTGCTATCCCCATTGCTGCGTTAAAGGCAAAGTATGGTGATGACAATGTTTTGTTTAAAATGTCAGGCGGATATACAACGATAAACTCAGGTACTATCAAGAATAGCTGGGGCCTAAACCCTCATGCCTATCGTGGTATTGATAGCTCACTGGCATTGTATAACTGGAAGTTGACATATGCGTGGGCAGATCAATTCAGAAATGATTGGACAGATTCTTTCCATGATATGACGAATACCTGGCACCAGAATGAAGCATCAAATCTTAGTGGTGTTAAACCAGGACAGATTATTGACTATATTCATTCGGCGGGCATTTCATATAATACCGGTGAGACCTTGTATGACCTGGCATATGGTGAAGGTGAAGGTTATCGGAAGAACTGGCATCTGTTGGTGACAGATAATCATAAGTTTGATAATGGTGCGGTTCTGACTTCCACTGGCTATTACCAGGGCGGTAAATATCTTGAGGAAAAATCCAACGTTAAAGATCCATCACAGGAGTACTATGTTGGTGCTGGCATCTCACTTGCCAAAGATAACGTGACATATTTTACTGGATATAGCCAAAATAAATCAGAATCAACTAAGGATTACAATTTTAGATTGACACCATGGGCTAACTCTGACAAACGAGATTTCCAGCAAACATTATCCTCATTAGAAGATTATAATGTGGCAGGAGCGAAAGCTGTTAAGGTTGGCATCAAATATAACATGCTCGATTTTGGCCTCCCGAATCTAACACTTGGTACGTCCGCAAACTATGCATGGCACGTGGTATCTGATGTGTCGAAAGTAAAAGAGCAGAGAACTTATGATGGCACCATGCAGTCATTGGATTTTTTGATCACCTATAAATTTAATGCGGGTGCAGTGAAGGATATCAATATGACGGTACTGCCGGCACTGTTCAGGTCTAAAGACACCAACGCCAAGCAAGACAGAAATGATATCAGAGTTATTTTTACTCACTCTTTGAGCCTGTTGAACTAATGCATTCTATATGAGAGTTGATAGCTGATGGCGCTACATGATGAATGTACACCTACATGACTGATAGCCCATCGACTATATCATCACTCTTTACTATCTACCTGATACAAGAGATAAATCATGGATATTCGTGAAAGTATTCATAGCGAACATGCAAAGCAACTTGATACCGACGGCTTGCGTAACGAATTTTTAGTTGAGGATATTTTTGCGGCCGATCTAGTCAGTATGACCTATAGCCATATTGATCGTATCGTTTTTGGCGGAATAATGCCTGTTACATCAGAGTTGGGTTTTGCCAATGATCTTGGCAAGGCATTTGGTGTGACCTATTTTTTGGAGCGTCGTGAGCTGGGACTTATTAATATCGGTGGCCCGGGGATTGTTATGGTTGATGGTGCTACCTACGAAATTGGTAGTGCCGAGGCATTATATGTTGGCAAGGGTGCCCGTGAATTGAGTTTTGCCAGTGTTAGCAGCGATAAACCTGCAAAATTCTATTACAATAGCGCCCCAGCACATACTGCTTTCCCGACTCGAAAGATCACTCAGGATGAAGCTGCACCGACAACCTTGGGTGATGCTGCTACCAGCAACCGCCGTACTATTTACAAGTATCTGGTTCCTGATGTATTGCCAACCTGTCAGCTGCTGATGGGGATGACCCAACTTGAGGATGGTAGTTTGTGGAACACTATGCCGTGCCATACTCATGAGCGCCGCATGGAAGTCTATTTCTATTTCAATATGCAGGACGATGCTGCCGTATTCCATATGATGGGTAAGCCAGCTGAAACTCGCCATATTGTTGTGCAAAATGAGCAAGCAGTCATTTCTCCCAGTTGGTCTATCCATTCTGGTGTGGGTACACAGGCGTATACGTTCATCTGGGGTATGGTAGGTGAAAACCAGGTATTTGGTGACATGGATCATGTTGCTATCAAGGACCTGCGCTAAAACATCGTATATCCATATTGCCGGTCGATTCGTTTCGACCGGCATCTTACTTTAAATCTGGTGCACGTAATCTCGTGCCATAGGAAATAGCATGATTCTTAACGCATTCGATCTGAAAGGTAAAGTCGCCGTCGTAACCGGTTGTGATACGGGCCTTGGACAAGGAATGGCATTGGGCTTGGCACAAGCTGGTTGTGATATTGTTGGTATCAATATTGTTGAACCAACGGACACAATGATCAAAGTTGAAGCGATTGGCCAAAAGTTTTTGAGTCTCAAGGCTGATGTCAGTAAAGTTAGCGAGCTGCCACTGTTGATTGAGCAGGCCGTATCGCATTTTGGTCACATTGATGTATTGGTTAACAATGCCGGTATTATTCGCCGTGATGATGCGATCAATTTCAGTGAAAAAGACTGGGATGAGGTTATGGACATCAATATCAAGAGCCTCTTCTTTATGTCGCAAGCGGTTGCCAAGCAGTTTATGGCACAGGGAAATGGTGGAAAAATCATCAATATCGCATCCATGCTTTCATATCAAGGCGGGATCCGCGTTCCCTCTTATACGGCTTCAAAAAGTGGAGTAATGGGACTGACCCGTTTGCTGGCCAATGAATGGGCCAGTCATGGGATCAATGTGAATGCTATTGCTCCCGGTTATATGGCAACCAATAACACCGCTGCACTGCGTGCTGATGATGATCGTAATGCTGCCATCCTGGAGCGTATTCCTGCTGGTCGATGGGGGATTCCGGATGACATGATGGGGCCAGTGGTATTTTTAGCATCATCAGCTTCAGATTATATTAATGGCTATACCCTAGCCGTGGATGGTGGCTGGCTGGCTCGTTAATGCTCAAGCATTGCTGCATTACCACCTGATAGGCGTTTTTCTGGAATACTGTATGACTAATTATGTTGAGATGTTAGCGCAATTGATCGGATTGCTGGCTTGTATGATTGGTGCGTTGGCATTTATACAACGGCAAGATATGAAACTGCGATCACTGCTTTGCCTCAATGGTGCGCTTTTATCGATACATTTTTTAATGCTGGGCGCGGTAGCTGCTGCAATTAGTTGTCTGTTATGTGCGGTGAGAACGTGGGTGTCAGGTTATTACCGTACCCAAGCAGTCATGTTGATATTCATGATTGCATCATGTGGTCTTGTAATTCCATATCTGGAACATCCCATGCAGTTTCTGACGGTGTTGGGAACAACGCTCAGCACTTACGCTTTGTTTCGGCTGGATGGTGGGCCCCTGCGGTTATGTATGCTGGCCAGCACTGTCGTTTGGTTGATCCACAATATCTGGGCGGGATCATGGGGGGGAATTTTATTGGAAGGGGGTTTTTTCCTCATCAACAGTTATACGATTTTAACGGTTTATGGGATCCGGATAAACAAGGAGAAAATCGATTATGTTGAGTAAGATTGCCCTGCTCGGGGAGTGCATGATTGAACTCAATGGCACGCCTTTTGGCGACATGCAGCAGGCATTTGGGGGCGATACCCTCAATACCGCCATCTATCTCGCGCGTGCCTCCCAACCCACCGATATTCAGGTGAGCTACCTGACCGCCATGGGCCAAGACCCTCTCAGCCAGCAAATCATCGCGCGCTGGCAACAGGCCGGGATCGACACCAGCGCGGTGCTCATCGATCAACAGCGCCATCCAGGTCTCTACCTTATCCAGCTTGATGAGCACGGCGAGCGCACCTTCCTCTACTGGCGCAATGATTCGGCTGCCCGTTATCTGATGCAGCACCCGCAGTTGCCGCAGCTCAAGCAGGCCGTCAGCGACGTGGATGCGCTTTATCTCAGCGGCATTTCGCTGGCGATCCTGCCCGCCGCAGATCGGCAGGCGCTGCTGCAGTGGCTGGCTGAGCTGAACCGGGCGGGCGTAGCGATCATCTTTGACAGCAACTATCGCCCCGCCCTGTGGCAGAGTCCGGCCGACACCCGGGCCTGTTACCAGCAACTGCTGGCCATCACTACGCTGGCCCTGGTCACCGACGACGATGAGCAGGCCTTGTGGGGGGACGAGAATATGACCCAGACCCTGCAGCGCCTCAAGGCGGCTGGGGTGCAGCAGGCGGTGGTCAAACAGGGGGCTGCTGGCTGTTGTTACCAGGCCCTGCAAACCGGGGAACCCACCATCACTATTCCTACCCAAGCGGTCAGCAAGGTGGTGGATACCACCTCGGCCGGTGACTCCTTCAATGCCGGTTTTCTGGCTGGCTACCTGCAAGGACAGGCGATCGACGAGTGCGCCCGCATGGGCCACCGACTGGCGGGGATCGTCATTCAGCACAAGGGGGCAATTATTCCGGAAAGTGCCACCCGCAGTGTCACCGACAGCTTCATCAAACCGGCATCACACTAAACGAGGTCAACCGAATGTCATCCATTACTGAACAACTGCAAGCCCTGAAAGTGATCCCGGTGATCGCCATCGAGCAGGCTGAAGACATCATTCCACTGGGGGCGGCGCTGGCCAATAACGGCCTGCCGGTTGCCGAGATCACCTTCCGCTCCGCTGCCGCGGCCGAGGCGATCCGGCTGCTGCGCCAGAGCCAACCTGAGATGCTGATTGGCGCAGGCACCGTGCTCAACCGTGAGCAGGTGATCGCCGCCAAAGAGGCGGGCGCCACCTTTATCGTCTCCCCCGGTTTTAACCCCAATACGGTCAAGGCCTGTCAGGAGCTCGACATCCCGATCATCCCGGGGGTCAATAACCCCAGCACCATTGAAGCGGCGCTAGAGATGGGGCTGACGACCCTGAAGTTCTTCCCTGCCGAAGCATCGGGTGGTAGCGCGATGATCAAGGCGCTGCTGGCACCTTATACCCAGATCACGCTGATGCCCACCGGTGGGATCTCGCCTCACAATATCAATGAATACTTGGCGATCCCGCGGGTCATCGCGTGTGGTGGATCCTGGATGGTCGACAAGAAACTGATCGCAGAGAAACAGTGGGAAGAGATTGGCCGACTCA
>NZ_QAJD01000099.1:0-3665 GCF_003061465.1 Aeromonas sp. HMWF017 | reverse complement strand
ATTGGAGACGTTATGAAAGTAAAAAAGCTTGTTTTTGTTTTTTCATTACTCTGTGCTGCACATAATGTATTCGCTTTTGAACATCCCGGCGTATTACTTAATAAAACAGACATAGAATTTGTTAGACAAAAAGTTTCCAATGAGGTTGAACCATGGTTCTCATCATATAAAAATATGCTTGCCTCCCCATTAGCTAATCGAAGCTATTTGCCCACTGCCAAATGGGACAGCATGGCGTGTGGTGGTCCTGATGGCGAGGGAATTGCCCAACGCTGCAAAATAGAGAGAGAGGATGCTCGTGCTGCATATACCCAAGCTCTCGCCTGGTTATATAGCGGGGATAATGTGTATGCCGAAAACTCGATAAATATAATGAATGCTTGGTCTGAACAGTTTACAGGGCATCACACTGGGCAAAACCAAGCACTTCAGGCATCATGGGCTGCCGCAGTATGGGCCAGGGCTGCTGAGATAATCAAACATACATATATTATCGACGGCAGTTCAAAATGGAATTCAGATAAAATAAAGAAATTTGAGCATATGCTCAGAAGTCGTTATATTGACGATATAAATGGACAAAAAACAGATTGTCATTTTGGGAATTGGCAGGCCGTCATCACGGAAGCAAAATTAAATTCTGCAGTTTTCCTTGATGATCAAAAACTGTTCGATGAATCTTTAGAACGATTCCATAAGTATTTTCCAACATATGTTTACTTATATTCTGATGGTGGTTTGCCAAAACCAATAGCAGGCTGTTATTCCCATGATGAACTAGATAAATTCAACTCATATTGGAGTATCACTAATAAGACAACACCATTAAAACAAGGTCATGCACAAGAAACGTGTAGAGATTTGGAGCATCTGGCTTATGGAGTAGCTGGGTTTGTTAATACGGCACAAACTGCCTATGTGCAAGGTGTTGATCTATATAGTCAAGAAAAAGAGCGGTTTATCTCGGTTATGGAATTTAATGCTGCATTAGATATGGCCGGGAACCGTGATTTGCTAAACGAATGTGGCATGAATGTTCCTGTTTTAGGTGGATTGAAAGGAACTATGCACATTGCGTATAACCACTTATCTAAAATAAATGGTGTCTATCTCCCCAATACTGAAAAATGGCTCCTTGAAAATGGTAGTCAACGGCCGCAAGGTTTCTTTCATTATTTATGGGAAGAGCTAACTCATACTAAATAACATAAACGTTATGCAGGTTAATAGATGCATAACAAGGAGATGGTACGGCCTGTAAATACAGGCCGTATTTTATTACGATCATGCTACTCAGGTATCAGTTCGGGCTTGTTCTATGACCATTACGGTCTCTTTCATCGACTTCACTACGATATTTAAAACCAGTCATGAAAAGCATAGGGAATTTTAGCTGATTGACATAAGCCACTGGTGTGGCTTGCATCGCTTAAATATCAACCTGCGAACCCAGTTCGACTACCCGATTGGGCGGGATCTCGAACTGATCCGGGGCGCGCAGGGCGTTGCGCTGCAGCAGCATAAAGAGCTTGCCGCGCAGATAGAGATACCAGGGGCGGTCTTTCATGATGAGCGATTCGTGGGCCATAAAGAACGAGGTCTCCATCATCCGGCAGCTCAGCCCCTCGGCGTTGCAGCGGTGGAAGATCTCCTCCACGTTCGGGGTCTCGCGCCAGCCGTAGCTTGCCACCACCCGCCAGAAGGTGGGGGAGAGCTGCTCGATGCAGACCCGGCGCACATTGTGGACGTAGGGCACATCCTCCACCCGCAGGGTGAGCAGGATGATCCGCTCGTGCAGCACCTTGTTGTGCTTGAGGTTGTGCAGGAGCGCATGGGGGATCACATTGACCACCCGCGACATATAAACCGCAGTGCCGGCCACCCGGGTCGGCGGGGATTTCTCCAGCGAGGCGATCATCGGCTCAAGGGAGTTGCCGTGCTCGTTCAGGCGACGAATAAGCTGGAAACGCTCGCTCTTCCAGCTGGTCATCACGGTGAACATCACCGCGCCCAGGGTGAGCGGCAGCCAGCCACCGGAGAAGATCTTGGCGAGGTTGGCGGCAAACAGCGGCACATCGATACAGAGCAGCGCGACAAACAGGATGGCCACCAGATACTTGTTCCAGTGCCAGCTGTTCTTGGCTACCGAGCAGGAGAGGATGGAGGTGAGCACCATGGTGCCGGTTACGGCGATGCCGTAGGCCGCCGCCAGATTACTGGAGTGCTCGAAGCTCATGATGACGATCACCACCGAGATATAGAGCATCCAGTTGATGACCGGAATATAGATCTGGCCGGACTCCTGCTCGGAGGTGTGAACGATGCGAATAGGGGAGAGATAACCGAGCCGCACCGCCTGCCGGGTCAGCGAAAAGACCCCGGAGATCACCGCCTGCGAGGCGATCACCGTCGCCATGGTTGCCAGCAGCAGCAGCGGCACCAGCGCCCATTTCGGCGCGAGCAGGAAGAAGGGGTTGGCAATGGCGGCGGGATTGCTTAGCAGCAGCGCACCCTGACCGAAGTAGTTGAGCACCAGCGAGGGCAACACCACGATAAACCAGGCGAGGCGGATCGGATTTTTGCCAAAGTGGCCCATATCCGCGTAGAGCGCCTCCACCCCGGTGATGGCCAGCACCACGGCGCCGAGGGCAAAGAAGGAGGTGGTCTGGTACTGGACAAAGAAGCGCACCGCCCAGACGGGGTTGAGCGCACCCAGCACCTCGGGGTTGTGGATGATGCCGCGCAGCCCCAGCACCGCCAGCGTCATAAACCAGATCAGCATGATGGGGGCAAACAGCTTGCCCACCATGGCGGTGCCATGTTTCTGGATGGCGAACAGCAGGGTCAGCACCAGCACCGAGAGAGTGACGATATAGGGGTCGAGGGCGGGGGTGAGAATGCTCAGACCCTCGATGGCCGACATCACCGACATCGCCGGGGTGATCACCACCTCGCCATAGAAGAAGCTGCCGCCAATCAGGCCGAGGATAATCAGCAGTGGCGTCCAGCGGGTGGAGGCGTTGCGGGTCGCCAGCGACATCAGGGTGAGAATGCCACCCTCGCCGGCGTTGTCGGCCCGCATCACAAAGGAGAGGTACTTGACCGACACCACCAGGATCAGCAGCCAGAAGATCAGCGAGAGAAAGCCGAGAATGGAGGTCGGCTCGACGCCGAACCCGAATTGACCTGACAGGCACTCGCGCAAGGTATAGAGCGGGCTGGTGCCGATATCGCCATAGACTACGCCAATCGCCGCCAGCATAACGCCGGGAGTGGCTTGTTGTTTATCACAGTTCATGAGTTCATCTTGTCAGTTTGATGTTTACACGTTTGCCAACGCACAGTTGCCCGACCTACCAAGAGAGTCGTGATATTTAATCGGGAGAGAATTAATGGATTGCGATGGGAAAGGGCGCTAACGGAATAGTGATCTGCTTGTCATGGAACACAGTCTGTTCATCTGTCATTAAGCTTATAATGACACACACTCTGCGGGACTATGCTCAGTTATAAATAATCAAAAGTTCAATTTGAGTAAGAGAATTAATTATCCGGCGATTGAAATAGGCCGCGACAATGCAGGCAACTGTTTGTTTTATCTAGCGAAGTGGTTTGGCTACTCTCTTTTACCAAAATGGATAATAAATAGACGATAAAGTAATCAC
>NZ_QAJD01000098.1:0-27307 GCF_003061465.1 Aeromonas sp. HMWF017 | reverse complement strand
GTCATGGCGCGGCTTACCAGCCCTTTATCGAGGCCAAACAGGGCATTGTAGCGCCCACCCAGCGCCATCACGGCAGCACCAGTCAGAGTTGCGGCATCGATGATCAGCGGTGCGCCGGACTCGCTCGCCAGTTGCAGGCCGTCGGCCAGCACCAGCCGTCCCTCGGCATCGGTATTCACAATCTCGACCGTTGTGCCGTTCTTGTAGGTGAGGATGTCGCCCAGCTTGTAGGCGTGGCCGGAGACCAGGTTCTCGGCGCAGCAGAGGATCAGCTTCACCCGCTTGTCGAGCCCGCGCAGCATAGCCAGCGCCAGCGCACCGGTGACAATCGCCGCACCACCCATGTCGCACTTCATGGTGAGCATCCCCTCGGAGCTCTTCATGGAGTAGCCGCCGGAGTCAAAGGTGATCCCCTTGCCCACCAGCGCTGCCGCCACCGGCGCCTTGGGGTCACGCCCCGGGTTGAAGTCGAGCTCCAGCAATTCCGGTTCGCGCGCACTGCCGCGGCCCACCTGATAGAGGCCGACCCAGCCCGCCTGTTGCAGCGCTTCGCCTTTCAAAATGCGATGACTCACCTTGTCCGGCGCCAGCTCGGTGATAAATGAGGCCGCTTCCACCGCCAGCTCCAGCGGGCCCAACTGCTCCGGGGTGGCATTGGTCATCTCGCGCACCCAGCGGCCGCAGAGCCAACGCGCTTCCAGCTCCTCTCTGTCCTCTTCCGAGGACATGGCCCACTGCAGTTGCACCTCCGCCTTGGGGGTTTGTAACCCTTGGGCAAAAGCCCACTGCTGTTCACGCTCCCAGTGACCAGCCAGGGTCACTTTCTGGATCCCCTGCTGGCAGAGGCGACGGGCCGCCTGCTGGATATCGAGCAGCGGATTGGCCGTCACCAGATGGATCACCATGCCGTCGGCACGGTGAGAGAGCAGCGCCCCCTCCCCCCACTCGGCCGGTGCAAATTCACGACTTAACCAGACATTCATGCGGTCACCTCCTGCAGCCAGCGTGCTATGGTACGCAGACCGTGCCCCTTGGCGCCAGTTGCCCAGAGATCGTTGCCCGATTTCTGATAAGAGGCCGCCAGATCCAGGTGCACCCAGCCCTTGCCCTCATCGCGCACGAAGCGGGAGAGGAAAGCCGCTGCCGTAGTGGCACCAGCAGTCCCTTCAGCCGAAGCGACGTTGCCCAGATCGGCAAAAGCCGAGGTGAGCTGGCTGGCATGCCAGGGCTCCAGCGGCAGTGCCCACGCCTGCTCGTTTTCAACCTTGGCGGCGGCCAGCGCGCGCTGCTGTTCGGTCTCATCGAGGGCAAACACCGCATTGTAATCGCGGCCCAACGCCATCTTGGCGGCGCCAGTCAAAGTGGCAGCATCGAGGATATAAGCCGCGCCACTGTCGGAGGCCGCCATCAGGCCATCGGCCAGCACCAGACGCCCTTCCGCATCGGTGTTCTGGATCTCGACCGAAACCCCATTCTTGTAGGTAAGGATGTCGCCCAGCTTGAAGGCGTGGCCGGAGACCAGGTTCTCGGCGCAGCAGAGAATGAGCTTCACCCGCTGGTTCAGGCCGCGACTGATAGCCAGCGCCAGTGCGCCGGTCACCATGGCAGCGCCGCCCATGTCGGACTTCATCGGTAGCATGTTGTCAGAGGACTTCATGGAGTAGCCACCGGAGTCGAAAGTGATCCCCTTGCCCACCAGCGCCGCCACCACGGGCGCATGGCGATCACCGGTCGGGTTGTAGTCGAGCTCCAGCAGCACCGGCTCGCGCTCGCTGCCACGGCCAACCGACCAGATCCCGATATGGCCGGACTCGCGCAGCGCTTCACCGGCGGTGATGCGGGCAGTGACCTGATCCCCGGCCAGACCACGGATGAGCAACAGGGCCGATTCCGCCAGACTCATGGGGTAGATCTCTTCCGGACAGCCATTGGTGATGTCACGTACCCAGCGAGCCGCCTTGAGCAGCGCATCCAGTTCACGGGCTTCCGCGTCGCTCTGCTGGCCGAAATCCAGTTCACGCGCACCCTTGGCGGCGTAGAAACCCTGGGCGAACGCGTAGCGACGCTCCAGATCCCAGCCTTCACCGACCAGCGTCACCCGCTTGATCCCGCTCGATTCGAGGCGACGGGCGGCGCGCTGAACGGTGCGCAGAACATCCTTCTCCTGACCGGCGGCACCAAGATGGATCAGTGCCTCGTCGCCATTGAAACTGAGCTGGGCGCCCTCGCCCCAATAAGCGGCCGCAGCCTGGGTGGATAACGCTACCTTCATCATGTCAGCCATCGTGTTTGCTTCCTTTTTACTGGCACTATGTATAAGCACTCTTTATGGGAAAGAGCTTATTGGCAAAGAGAGAATAACGAATACAAAAAAGGCCGTGCCCCCGAGGGGCACGGCCTTCCACCATATCACTGAAGCACCACAGGATGCTGCACGTGCAATTCACTCATGTGTAATTAATGGCGTTCAGAGGCAAGGTTCAGGGTGTACTTGGGCAGTTCCACCACCAGATCCTCGTCCGCCAGTTTTGCCTGGCAGCTGAGGCGCGATTCCGGCTCCAGCCCCCACGCCTTGTCCAGCATGTCGTCTTCCAGCTCGTCGCTTGGCTCGAGCGAGTCAAAGCCCTCGCGCACCACGCAGTGGCAGGTAGTGCAGGCACAGGATTTCTCGCAGGCATGCTCGATTTCGATACCGTTGCGCAGCGCCACATCCAGAATGGTCTCGCCGCTTTGCCCCTCGAGGGCGGCGCCATCCGGACAGAGTACGGGATGAGGAAGAATGATCAGTTTTGGCATATTACACCTTGTTGACGTTTTGTCCGGTCAGCACCTTGCGGATGGAGGCGTCCATCCGGCGGGCTGCAAACTCGCCACTGACAGCATCGGCTGCCTCAATGGCTTCTTTGATTTGATGGGTTGCGCCGCTGTTGCGCATGGTCAGCAGATGGGCGATGGCGGCATCAATCTCGGCACGCTCGGCAGCATTGAGCAGTGCATCGCCATCGGCAGCCAGCGCGGCATTCAAACTCTCGACCACACGGTCAGCTTCAACCTGCTGCTCTGCCAGCATGCGGGCATCCATATCCTGCTGGGCATTCTCGATGGAGGCACTCAGCATGTTGAGGATATCCTGCTCCGCCAGCCCGTAAGAGGGCTTGACCTGGATCTCGGCCTGCACGCCGGAGGATTTCTCCATGGCGCTGACCGAGAGCAGACCATCCGCATCCACCTGGAAGGTGACGCGAATATGGGCGGCGCCGGCAGCCATCGGCGGAATACCGGTCAGGGTAAAGCGGGCCAGGGAGCGGCAATCGGCCACCAACTCACGTTCACCCTGTACCACGTGAATGGCCATGGCGGTCTGACCATCCTTGAAGGTGGTGAACTCCTGGGCGCGGGCAACAGGGATGGTAGTATTACGCGGGATCACCTTCTCGGCGAGGCCACCCATGGTCTCCAGACCCAGCGATAGCGGGATAACGTCCAGCAGCAGCATCTCGGCATCGGGCTTGTTGCCCACCAGAATATCGGCCTGGATGGCGGCGCCAATGGCAACCACCTTGTCAGGATCGATACTCGTCAGCGGCGTACGCTGGAAGAACTCGCCCACCAGTTCACGCACCAGCGGCACCCGGGTGGAGCCACCGACCATCACAACTTCCAGCACTTCCACCTGCTCAAGGCCCGCATCGCGCAGGGCGCGGCGACAAGCCAGCAAGGTCCGTTTCACCAGCGGGGTGATGAGTTCATCAAACTGGCTGCGGCTCACTGAACCCTGCCAGCCAGCAAAGGTGCACGCCACCTGCTCGGCATCGGTCAGGCCATGCTTGACGGCAGCGGCCACATCCAGCAGCTCGCGCTGCAGATGGGCATCCAGCTCACCGGAGAGGCCCGCTTGCTCCTTGATCCAGTCCGCCAGCAGGTGATCAAAATCATCACCGCCGAGGGCGGAATCGCCGCCGGTCGCCATCACTTCAAACACACCGCGGTGCAGACGCAGGATGGAGATATCGAAGGTGCCGCCCCCCAGATCGTAAACCGCGATCACCCCTTCCTGACCGGAGTCAAGGCCATAGGCAATAGCAGCCGCGGTCGGCTCGTTGAGCAGCCGCAGCACGTGCAGACCGGCCAGACGGGCCGCATCCTTGGTGCCCTGACGCTGGGCATCATCGAAATAGGCGGGCACGGTAATGACCACGCCGTCGAGATCGCCACCCAGGGTCTGGGCACCACGCTCGGCCAGCTTTTTGAGAATTTCGGCCGAAACCTGCACCGGATTGACCAGCCCCTGACGGGTTTGCAGTTGCGGCATGCCATTGTCGGCGGCAACAAACTGGTAAGGCTGCTGGCGGGTATCGATATCGGCCAGCGCCTTGCCCATCATCCGTTTGACCGAGACGATGGTGTTGTGAGGATCGAGCGCCGCTTCGCGCTTGGCATCAATCCCGACTCGAATGGCGTCGCTTTGATAGTGCACCACTGACGGGAGCAGGTCGCGCCCTTGCTCATCGCAAAGTGTATCGGCGTGACCACTGCGAACCGCAGCGACGAGAGAGTTGGTGGTGCCAAGATCGATGCCGACGGCACGTTTGTGCTGATGAGGAACAGTGCTCTGGCCGGGTTCGGCGATTTGCAGTAATGCCATGGGTAATGAAACTTCCAGCGTTAAAGGATCAAGACTCGAGAAGCGAGTCTTCGAATCGTTCCAGCTCTTCGAGGAGCTTGTCGACAAACTTGAGTTTGCGAACGCAATCAGCGGCAACGAGATCTCTGCCGGCGGCAAGAGACTCGGTCAGCTGCTGCATCAACATCTGGTGATCATGCCTGATCTCGCTGCGAAAATCCTTGATGGCGCGCTCAGGGTCTGCGTCATCTTTCAGGTCAGCCAGACGCTCGCGCCACTCCAGCTGCTGCATCAGAAATGCGGTATCTTGCAGAGTCTGCTGTTCACCACGGATATCAGTGCCACGCAGGGAGAGCAGATATTCGGCACGGCGCAGCGGCGCCTTGAGGGTGGTGAATGCTTCGTTGATCTGGGCGGCACGTTGCACCGCAGCCAGCTGCTCCCGTTCGGGGGCGGTGGCAAAACGATCAGGATGGAATTGGGTTTGCAGCTGGCGGTAGGTATCAGCCAACTGACGGGTATCGAGCTCGAAGCCTTCAACCAGCCCAAACAGCTCGAAATGATTCATGCAAACCTCTTGGAAACGTTCGTCACAACCTCACTCGCCCTTGGCAAACGAGATGTGGTTGAACGGGTCATGGACAACCCGCTCAACCACAGACGAAGGATCATTGACGTCAAACAACTCAGACACTGAAGCTTTCGCCGCAACCACACTCGCCTTTGGCGTTGGGATTGTTGAACTGGAAGCCCTCGTTGAGGCCCTCCTTGACGAAATCCAGCTCGGTGCCATCCAGATGGATCAGGCTCTTGGCATCGACAATAATCTTGACGCCCTGCTGCTCGAACACCTGATCCTCATCGGTCAGTTCATCAACGAACTCAAGCACGTAGGCCAGACCGGAGCAGCCGGTGGTTTTGACGCCGAGGCGCAGGCCAATGCCCTTGCCCCGGTTAGCCAGAAAAGAGGAAACCCGTGCCGCGGCGGCATCTGTCATGGTAATAGCCATACTGCTCTCCGGCGCTTAGAGACCTTTCTTCTGCTTGTAATCGGCGATGGCGGCCTTGATGGCGTCCTCAGCCAGAATGGAGCAGTGGATCTTCACCGGTGGCAGGGCCAACTCTTCAGCGATATCTGTGTTCTTGATGCCAGCTGCTTCGTCCAGGGTCTTGCCCTTGACCCATTCGGTCACCAGGGAGCTGGAGGCGATGGCAGAACCGCAGCCGTAGGTCTTGAACTTGGCATCTTCGATGATGCCTTCGTCGCTGATCTTCAATTGCAGCTTCATCACGTCGCCACAGGCGGGCGCACCGACCATGCCGGTTGCAACGCTGGGATCATTCTTGTCGAAACCACCGACGTTGCGAGGATTCTCGTAGTGGTCGATTACTTTTTCACTGTAAGCCATATCTCACTCCTGCTAATTCTGTTGCTCACTGACCAGATAGATCAGTGATGAGCCCATTCGACCGTGTTCAGATCGACGCCGTCTTTGTACATCTCCCACAGTGGAGACATCTCGCGCAGACGACCGATGGAGTCACGAATAAGCTTGACCGCGTAGTCAATCTCTTCCTCGGTGGTGAAGCGACCCATGCTAAAACGGATGGAGCTGTGTGCCAACTCGTCGTTCAAACCCAGTGCGCGCAGCACATAGGAAGGCTCCAGGCTGGCGGAGGTACAGGCCGAACCGGAAGAGACCGCTAAATCTTTCAGCGCCATGATGAGGGATTCCCCTTCCACATAGGCAAAGCTGACGTTGAGGTTGCCCGGAACACGCTGATCCAGATCGCCATTGATGTAGACGGCTTCAATATCCTTGATGCCATTCCACAGACGCTGGCGCAGAGCCAAGATGCGCTCGCCTTCACTCACCATCTCTTCTTTGGCGATGCGGAAAGCTTCGCCCATCCCGACGATCTGGTGGGTCGGCAGAGTACCGGAACGCATGCCGCGCTCGTGGCCGCCACCGTGCATCTGGGCTTCCAGACGAACGCGGGGTTTGCGGCGAACAAACAGTGCACCGATCCCTTTCGGACCATACACCTTGTGCGCAGAGACGGAGAGCAGGTCCACTTTCAGTGCTTCCACATCTACCGGGATCTTGCCCACACTCTGAACGGCATCCACGTGGAGCAGGATCTTGCGGGAACGGCACAACTCGCCGATGGCGGCAATGTTCTGAACCACGCCGATTTCGTTGTTCACATGCATGATGCTGACCAGGATGGTGTCATCACGCATGGCATTCTCAATCATCTCGATAGTGAACAGGCCGTTGGGCATCGGCTCAAGATAGGTCACCTCGAACCCTTCACGCTCCAGCTGGCGACAGGTATCGAGCACCGCCTTGTGTTCGGTCTTGGAGGTGATGATGTGCTTGCCCTTGCTGGCATAGAAGTGGGCAACACCCTTGATGGCCAGGTTATTGGATTCGGTCGCACCGGAAGTGAAGACGATCTCGCGGGGATCAGCGCCGATCAGATCTGCCACTTGATTACGGGCCAGATCCACCGCCTCTTCGGCTTGCCAGCCAAAGCGGTGAGAACGGGAAGCCGGATTGCCGAACAGGCCATCCATGGTGAGACACTGCATCATTTTTTCTGCGACACGCGGGTCCACCGGACAGGTTGCCGAATAATCAAGGTAAATAGGCAGTTTCATGTTTTTCTCCGTCACAGTCCGGGTCATACAGAGTCCCGCTGTGGAAAGCACGTTTATAGTTGGACTTTCAAGCTCACATCGCCGTGTTCTGCCCGATCAACCAGGGACAACACGGTCTTCATTTGTTCATCTTGCTTGCCGGCAATCCGGCGCACATCGGCCTGGCGTACCAGCTCGGCCAGGGTGATATCCCCGAGGAAGCTGGAGATCCGCTCACTCAAATCACGCCACAGGGAGTGCGTCAGACACTGGGTACCGCCGTGGCAGCCGCCCTTGCCGAGGCACTTGGTGGCATCGACCGACTCATCGACCGCGGTGATCACTTGACCAACCGAAATCTCGCCTGGGGCCAACCCGAGGCGATAACCACCGCCCGGGCCACGCACGCTGCTCACCAGACCATGTTTACGCAGGCGGGCAAAGAGCTGCTCGAGATAGGACAACGAGATGCCCTGGCGCTCGGAAATATCGGCAAGGGGGACGGGCCCCTGCTCTGCATGCAGCGCCACGTCGAGCATGGCGGTTACAGCGTAACGTCCTTTTGAAGTCAGTCTCATGTGCCTTACCGTCTTGCGAAGCAATTTAATGGGGCACATGGTCACATACCCGACCAAATCAGTCAAGTATATGGTTGAGTAAATCAGTCGGATTAATCCGGTACGCGCGCTTTCTGCACCGAGGTCAGAATACCGCGCAGAATATTGAGCTCAGCTGCTTCCGGCCGAGCCCGATTGAACAAGCGACGCAGCTTGCTCATCACATGACCCGGATGATCATCAGCAATAAAACCGGTCTTCATCAGGGTTTGTTCCAGGTGCTGATAAAACCCCTCCAGCTGTTCGGCACTGGGGTAATCCTGAGCCATCTCTTCAGCAACCTCTTCCTGCCCCTGCAACCAGTGCATCCGCACTTCGTAACAGAGGGTCTGTACCGCCATGGCCAGGTTGAGGGAGCTGTATTCGGGGTTGGCCGGAATGGCCACGTGGTAGTGGCACTTCTGCAACTCGTCGTTAGTCAGGCCGGTCCGCTCGCGACCAAAAACCAGCGCAACAGGATGCTTCATCCCTTCGGCTACAGCCATCTTGCCTGCTTCGCGGGGATCGAGCATGGGCCAGCTCAGAGTGCGGGAGCGTGCGCTGGTGCCAATCACCAGACCACAGTCAGCGATGGCTTCATCGAGGGTCGAGACGATACGGGCATTGGCCAGAATGTCGCTGGCACCTGCGGCAAGGGCGTTGGCATTGCCATCCGGTAAAGCTTGCGGATCAACCAGTACCATTTGGGTGAGCCCCATGGTCTTCATGGCCCGCGCCGCAGACCCCATGTTGCCGGTATGAGAGGTATTTACCAAAACGATACGAATCTGATCCAACATGCCCTATCAATCTTCAGTCAAAAATGGCGCGCAATTATAACATAAGAGAGCGCTATTTTGGCACCGTTAAAGGCATCCCATTTCAGAACAAAAGCGGGCGTTGGTATAACAAACCGGCATGAGGCAAGGAGGAGGAAAAACTAGACTTAATGGATATGTGGAATAGTTCACAGGAGAGATCCGGCTATGCTGCCTCCGTTTATCTATGAGAAATTGCCCAGCCTCTATTTGCTGGCAGCCACTGCCATTATCACCCTCGGTAACCAGCCCCTACTCTGGTTTGCAGGTGCACTCTTGTATATCGCCGGCGCAGTCACCTGGATGATGCGCTCCAGCTACCGGCGCACCGACCTCATCATCTTTCCAACCAAACGCTGGCTGCAGCCGGAGTGGCTGTATGAAGCGCAGCCCTTCATCTGGCTGGCTGCGGGGCTGGCCATGTCACAGCTGCCCGCCCCTGCGGCACTCATCGCCTTGGTGCCCTGTCTGTGGGCCTGTCGTTGCCTCTGGGCACGGCACCATTATCGTCGCCATGCCCATGGGGTGATTGTCCACTTAAGACGGGATCCCGCCCGGCGCCGTCTGCACCGGAGCCTGCGCTGACTCGGTGCGGGCCCGTTCGATAAACGTCGCCAGATCCATCAGGGGATACTTCATCAGGCTTGGCAAGCCATCGAGATCCAGACTGTCCATCAGGTTTTTCACCTCAAGGCCCAGTTCGGTATCCCCTTCTATCTTCAGCTTGCGCTGGAAAAATAGCGAGTCCGGATCCTCTTTGCGACCAGCGATGAGGATCAGGTCGTTGGCGGTACCGCTGAAGCAGACATCGGCCTTGTCACACTCGCGAGCCACCACCAGCTGGCCATTCTGCTCACTGATAAACCAGCACAGCTCCAGATCAGAGACTTCGACTTTCAGCCACTTGTCTGCCAGAAACTCGAAATCGCCATCTTCGATAGCCTCTTTGAAAACCCGGGCCAGCAAACTCTCCATCAGCTGCTTTTGCAGATTGAACGGAACCAGCTTGAGGGGATGGCGCAAGAAGCGCGGAGCCTGTTCGACCAGGCGACGTTGCAGTTGTTGAAACACGATAGACTCCCTTTTTTGCGCATTCAAACACAGGGAGAGTGGCAAGATCCTGTTGGAAATCAAACTTGTGCAGGGTTACCTCAAGAAGGGTAAAGCCACACAAAGCTGCCTCAGGTCAAAAAGCGGGAGTGCATGGCTGCATACAATCAGGGCTCGTTTGCCCTTCATATGCACTCTCGGAGCGTACCAATGGAACTACTCTGTCCGGCAGGCAGTTTGCCGGCACTGAAAACCGCCGTGGATAACGGGGCCGATGCCGTTTATATCGGTTTCAAGGATGACACCAATGCCCGCCACTTTGCCGGTCTCAACTTTACCGACAGCAAACTGGAGAAGGCGGTAGATTATGTGCATCAACATGGTCGCAAGCTGCATATTGCCATCAATACCTTTGCCCATCCCGGGGCCGATACTCGATGGAAACAGGCGGTTGATCGCGGGGTGGCCCTCGGCGCCGATGCGTTAATCATCGCCGATCTCGCCGTGCTGGAATATGCCAGCCGCCACTACCCCGAGATGGAACTCCATGTCTCGGTGCAGGCCAGCGCCACCAATGCCGCCGCCATTCGCTTCTATCAGCAGCAATTCAATGTTACACGGGTGGTGCTGCCCCGGGTGCTCTCCATGCATCAGGTCAAGCAGCTGGCCCGCGAGACCGATGTTGGCCTTGAGGTATTCGCCTTTGGCAGCCTCTGCATCATGGCCGAGGGGCGCTGCTATCTCTCCTCCTACATGACTGGCGAGAGTCCCAACACCGTCGGCGCCTGCTCACCGGCCAAGTTCGTCCGTTGGGAAGAGACCCCGAATGGTCTCGAGTCGCGACTCAACGAGGTGCTGATCGACCGCTATGGCCCGGGCGAAAATGCCGGTTACCCGACCCTGTGCAAGGGGCGTTTCGACGTGGATGGCCAGACCTACCACGCGCTGGAAGAGCCCACCAGTCTCAATACCCTGGGTCTCTTGCCCGAGCTGTTCAAGACCGGGATCCAGTCGGTCAAGATTGAAGGGCGCCAACGCAGCCCCGCCTATGTGGAGCAAGTGACCCGGGTGTGGCGTGCGGCTATCGATGCCTATCAGGCCAATCCCGAGGCCTATCAGGTCAAAGCTGAGTGGGATGCCCAGCTCGCCCGTGTCTCCGAAGGTAGCCAGACTACCCTCGGCGCCTACCATCGTCAGTGGCAATAAGGAGTCCACCCATGCAATTTTCTCTCGGGCCTCTGCTCTTCTACTGGCCCAAAGCCGATACCGAAGCCTTTTACCATGCCGCCGCCGACAGTCAGGCCGACATCATCTATCTGGGGGAGACCGTCTGCAGCAAGCGGCGCGAACTCAAAGTCGATGACTGGATTGCACTGGCCCGTCAGGTTGCCAACTCCGGCAAGCAGGTGGTGCTCTCGACCCTCGCCCTTATCTCCGCCCCTTCCGAGCTCAAGGAGGTGAAGCGGCTGGTCGACAATGGCGATCTAATGGTCGAAGCCAACGATCTCGGTACGGTGCAACTCGCCTGGGAGGCAGGGATCCCCTTCGTCTGTGGCCCCGCCATCAACGCCTATAACGCCGATGTGCTGCGCATGCTGCTCAAACAGGGGATGAAACGCTGGGTCATGCCGGTGGAGCTCTCCCGTGACTGGCTGATCCAGCTCAATCAGGATCTGGGCCCCCTGCGCGACCAATTTGAGGTGGAGGTGTTTGCCTACGGCCATCTGCCGCTCGCCTACTCGGCGCGCTGCTTCACCGCCCGATCCCTCGACAAGCCCAAGGACAACTGCGAGCTCGCCTGCATCAACTACCCCACCGGACGACTGGCCAACAGCCGCGAGGGGCAACGGGTGTTCAATCTCAACGGGATCCAGACCCAGTCCGGTTACTGCTACAACCTGGGTAACGAGCTGGCTGGTATGGAAGGTCTGGTAGATGTGGTCAGGCTTTCGCCGCAAGGGATGGAGACGCTGGAGATGCTGGCCCGCTTCAAAGCCAACCGGCAGGGCCAGGCTCCCCTCCCCTTGCAGCAAGGAAGCGACTGCAACGGCTACTGGCGCCAGATCCCCGGTATGAGCCTGGTGGAGTAAACCCGCCATTCGCCCAACAAAAAGGCCTCATCGCGAGGCCTTTTTTACCACTATCTGGCAGTGGATCAGGAGGGCTGATCCCCCTTGTTACGAGCGCTCTGGGCACCTGGCGGCAAGGGTTTGCGCGCCATCAACTCCAGCTCCAGCAGCGCATAGCGGTGCTCGATAAAGTCATAGACGTTGTTGGATAAGGCCAGCTTGAAGTAGCTGATGGCTTCCTTGCGGTTGCCTTTGCCCAACTCGAACTTGCCCAGATAGAAGTAGGTTTCACACAGGCGCTCGGCAAGCTCCCGGTTATCCTTCACCCCTTTCACCACGTTGCCCATCAGCTGGGAAGCGTTGATCTCGCCGGTATAGAGGCGAACCAGATCCCAGTTCCAGGCGTCGTCATCGTACTTGTTGAGACGCTCGCGCATCCGGCTCATGGCGGCCGACGGGTCGAGTTTCTGCTCGGCCAGATAGAGCCAGATCACCCGATAGGGGTCTTCCGGCTGCGCCTCGTAGAAACGCTTCATATCGGCCGCGGCCAGTTCGGGACGGTTGCCGTAATAGAGGGCGATGCCACGGTTGAGATAGGCATAGTCATAGTCCGGCGCCAGTTCGAGGGCGGAATCGAAGGCATCATAGGCTTCGTCGTAATTCTGCTGCTGTACCAGATAGACGCCGATGAAGTTGTAGGCCTCGGCGAAATCCGGTTTCTCCCGCAGGGCACGGTTGAAATCGAGCCGCGCGAGGGAACGCAGACCAACCCGATCAAACACCACGGCACGCTCATAGAACAACTCTGCCCGTTGCTCGGTGGTCAGTTCCATTTCACTGAGCATCTGCCCGAGTCGGGCGAGCGCCAGCTCACTCTGGTAGGAGACCTGCAGGGGGGTCGCCAACACCAGTGAGGCAGGCTGCGGCTTGGGAACCTTGGGGGTGTTAACCTGACTGCTACTGCTGCAACCCCACATGGGAAGCAACAACAGGATACCGAGGAGGTATCCAATCCCTTTCCTGACGTTCAATGAACACTCCGACGCTTACGCTTGACCCCGCATATGGTAAAGGTCAACTGCCGCTTTGTCATGTAGCTGTGCCCCTCTACCTCAAATAAATCAGGATTCGACAGGGTATCCGGCATCGCACCAACCGCGAAACCCGCCGTCGACGCTGATCACCTTGCGATAACCCATCTGTTGCAGGTTGTCCGCCGCCAGAATGGAGCGAAAACCACCACCACAATAGAGGTAGAGCTCGGTCTCGAGATCCGGGAACTGGGTCTCGAGATCCCGCTCAATCACGCCACGACCCAGGTATCGGGCTCCGGGCAGATGCCCCCTGGCCCACTCGCTCTCTTCCCGCACGTCGATCAGGTGAAACGTGCGCCCTTCGTCCTGCCAGCGCTTGATCTGGTGAACATCGGTTTCGGTGATGCGGGAGCGGATCCCGTCAACCAGCGCCAAAAAACGGGGATTGTGATGCATGACAAACTCCTGTTGTTTAAATCATGTGCGTCAGCAAACGACACGCAGAGATAAGAAAAGAGCGCCATGAGGCGCTCTTCACTGTTACGGCAGGATTTCCTGTTGGTCCGCACCCTCTTTCTCTACCTGGGTTGGCAGCATGTGCTCGCGCTTGACGCCTAGGAACATGGCAAACGCACTCGCCACATAGATGGAGGAGTAGGTACCGAACGCCACACCGATCACCATGGCCACGGCAAAACCGTGGATCAGCGCACCGCCCTTGAGCAGCAGCGCCAGCACCACGATAAAGGTAAGGCCGGAGGTGATGATGGTACGACTCAGGGTCTCGGTCATGGAGAGATCCAGAATGTACTCGGTATCCCCTTTACGCACCTTGCGGAAGTTCTCCCGCAAGCGGTCGAACACCACGATAGTATCGTTCAGGGAGTAACCCACCAGGGTCATCAGTGCCGCCAGTACAGTCAGGTCGAACTCGTACTGGAAGTAGGCAAAGACACCCAGCGTGATCACCACGTCGTGCACCAGGGAGAGAATGCCCCCCAGCGCCAGACGCCATTCGAAACGCACTGCCACGTAGGCCAGGATACAGAGGATGGAGGCCAGCATGGCCAGCGCACCGTCTGTCGCCAGTTCATCACCCACGGAAGGGCCGACGAACTCGACGCGTTTGAGCACAGCGCCCTCGTCGAGCTGCTTGGCCGCCGCCAGTACTTCGTTACCCTGTTGTTCTACCTTGACCCCCTCTTTCGGCGTCAGGCGGAACAGCACGTCACGGCTGGAGCCAAAGTGTTGCAGGGTTGCCCCTTCAATCTTCTGCTCTTCCAGAGCGTCATGGATCTTGTCCAGGCTCACCGACTGCTGGAACCCCACCTCGATGGTGGTACCACCGGTAAAGTCCAGACCCCAGTTCAGACCCCGATCAAACAGGAAGAACAGGGCTACCACCATCAGCACGGAAGAGAAAACCACACCCGGCTTGGCATAGCGCATAAACGGGATCGGTTTTTCAAAATGTAGAATCTGAAACATCTCTCTATCCTCAGATGGGCAGCTTGTCGATACGCCGTCCACCCCAAGCCAGGTTGATAATGGCACGGGAAACTGTGATGGCAGTAAACATGGAGGCGGTCAGACCAATGCCCAGCGTCAGAGCAAAGCCCTTGATGGCGCCAGTACCGATACCGAAAAGGATCACACAGGTGATCAGCGAGGTCACGTTGGAGTCGGCGATGGTGGAGAATGCTCGATCAAAGCCCAGATGGATTGCTTGCTGAACACCACGACCGTTGCGGATCTCTTCACGAATACGCTCGTAGATCAGTACGTTGGCATCCACCGCCATACCCAGCGTCAGGACGATACCGGCGATACCCGGCAGGGTCATGGTGGCACCAGGGATCATCGACATGATGCCGACAATCAACACCAGGTTCATACAGAGCGCCAGGTTGGCAACCCAGCCGAACGCGCGGTAGTAGATCCCCATGAACAGCACGATCACCAGCATGGCCCAGCCGATGGCTTCCATACCGCTGTCGATGTTCTGTTGACCCAGGCTCGGGCCAATGGTGCGCTCTTCCACGATCTGGATCGGGGCGATCAGGGCACCGGCACGCAGCAGCAGCGCCAGGTTGTGGGCTTCGTTGGCGTTGTCGATACCTGTGATACGGAACTGGCTGCCAAGACGCGACTGGATGGTGGCGACGTTGATCACCTCCTCCTGCTTGCGGAACTTGCGCTTGCCATCCGGACCCGGTTGACCGACCGGCTTGTACTCGATGAAGACGGTCGCCATCCCTTTACCGACGTTATCCTTGGTAAAGTTGGCCATCTTGTTGCCACCCTGGCCATCCAGCTTGATGTTGACCTGGGGACGGCTGTACTCGTCGAAACCGGACTGGGCACCCACGATGTGGTCACCGGTCAGGATCACCCGCTTTTGCAGCACCACGGGACGACCATTGCGATCGTTGTAGACCTTGGAGCTGGGCGGGACACGGCCGTCGGCCGCAGCCTGGATGTCGGCAGTCTCATCGACCATGTGGAATTCCAGGGTCGCGGTTGCACCCAGGATCTCCTTGGCGCGGGCGGTATCCTGAATACCGGGCAGTTCAACGACAATGCGCTCGGCGCCTTGCTGTTGTACCAGCGGCTCGGCCACGCCCAGTTCGTTGACCCGGTTACGGATGATGGTGATGTTCTGCTCGAGGGCGTACTTCTTCACTTCCTTGATCTTGGCTTCGCTCAGACCAGCCAGCAGGATGAACTCATCCCCTTTCTGCTCGGTAGTGAAGGTCAAATCAGGGTTCTGACGACGCAGATGAGAAACGGCGCGTTCCTGATCGGCTTCGTCACGGAAGATCACCTGCACCTGATCACCGACCCGGCGCACGCCGGAGTAACGGATCTTCTGGGTGCGCAGCTCGGAGCGGAAATCCTGCACCATCTGCTCTTGCTGCTTGGTCAGTGCTTCGGCCATGTCCACTTCCATCAGGAAGTGCACACCACCGCGCAGATCAAGACCCAGCTTCAGAGGCGCCGCACCGATGGCTTCGAGCCAGGCGGGAGTGGAAGGTGCCAGGTTGAGTGCGGTAATGAAGTTGTCGCCCAGCTTGTTGGCAACGATATCGCGCGCCTTCAGCTGGTCTTCGGTGTTCTTGAAACGGATCAGGATAAAACCGTGCTCGAATGCAGCATGTTTGACCGGGATCTTGGCCGCTTCAAGGGTCTCTTTCACCAGATCAAGAGTATCTAGCTTGACTTCGGCACCACGGCTGGCAGATACCTGCAAAGCCGGATCTTCGCCGTAAAGATTGGGGGCTGCATATAGAAAACCGATGGCGATCACCAGGATCACCATCAGGTATTTCCACAGCGGATAGCGATTCAACACGCTGTGCTCCTTGGGAGATTAAAGGGACTGGATAGAACCCTTGGGCAGAACGGCAGAGACGAAGTCCTTTTTGATGGTGACTTGAGTCTGGTCGTTCAGGGCGATCACCAGGTAATCGCTGTCTGCAGCCACTTTGGCAATTTTGCCAACCAGGCCACCGGAAGTGAGCACTTCATCACCCTTGGACAAGGAGCTCATCAGATTGCGGTGATCCTTGGCACGCTTGGCCTGGGGACGATAGATCATGAAGTAGAAGATCAGGCCGAATACGGCCAGCATGATGATCATTTCCATACCACCACCCTGTGCACCCGGTGCTGCGCCTTCTGCATACGCCTTGGAGATAATGCTCATTTAACAACCTCTTATTGATGTAGATTTAAAAAAAACAAAATTATATGTTGTTGTTATTTAACGTCATTTTCAGCTAACGGAGGCACAGGCTTCCCTTGCCGACGGTAAAACTCTGTTACAAAGTCGTCTAATTTACCCTGCTCGATCGCGTCCCGCAAACCCTGCATCACACGCTGGTAGTAACGCAGGTTATGAATCGTATTCAGACGGGCACCGAGGATCTCGTTGCACTTGTCCAGATGGTGCAGGTAGCTGCGGCTGTAGTTCTTGCAGGTATAGCAATCGCACTCGGCATCCAGGGTGCTGGTGTCGTTGCGGTGCTGGGCGTTGCGGATCTTCACCACGCCATCGGTGGTGAACAGGTGGCCGTTGCGGGCGTTGCGGGTCGGCATGACGCAGTCGAACATGTCGATACCACGGCGCACCCCTTCCACCAGATCTTCCGGCTTGCCGACACCCATCAGGTAGCGCGGCTTGTCAGCCGGAATTTTCGGGCAGACGTGCTCGAGGATGCGGTGCATGTCCTCTTTGGGTTCACCCACGGCCAGACCGCCGACCGCATAACCGTCGAAACCGATCTCCAGCAGCCCCTTGAGGGAGACATCCCGCAGATCTTCGTAGACCGAGCCCTGAATGATGCCGAACAGGGCGTTCTTGTTGCCCAGCGCATCAAACTTGTCGCGGGAACGCTTGCCCCAGCGCAGGGACATCTCCATGGACTTGCGCGCTTCTTCATAAGTGGCCGGGTACGGGGTGCACTCGTCGAAGATCATCACGATGTCGGAGCCCAGATCGTACTGGATCTCCATGGACTTCTCGGGGTCGAGGAAGATCTTCTCGCCATTGATGGGGTGACGGAAGTGGACGCCCGCTTCGGTGATCTTGCGAATATGGCCCAGGCTGAACACCTGGAAACCACCGGAGTCGGTCAGGATCGGGCCCTGCCAGTTCATGAAGTCATGCAGATCGCCGTGGGCACGCATCACTTCCTGACCCGGACGCAGCCAGAGGTGGAAGGTGTTACCCAGCAGGATCTGGGCGCCGGTTTCACGCACTTCTTCCGGGGTCATCCCCTTGACGGTGCCGTAGGTCCCGACCGGCATAAAGGCCGGCGTTTGTACCACACCACGTTCGAAGACCAGTTGACCGCGACGGGCACGGCCGTCGGTGGTTTTCAGTTCAAATTTCATTGCTACCTCGGCTGCGTCAGATAAACAGTCTGACAATAGGAGGGCCGCTCACGGCCCGGTAAATAAGCTGAAGCTTATGCTTCAACCTGGCGACGGGTGACGAACATGGCGTCCCCGTAGCTGAAGAAACGGTACTGCCCGGCCACGGCTGCCTGATAGGCCGCCATCACGTGGTCATAACCGGCAAAGGCGCTGACCAGCATGATCAGGGTCGACTCCGGCAGATGGAAGTTGGTGACCATGGCATCGACAATCTGGAACTGGTAACCAGGGAAAATGAAGATATCGGTGTCACTAAAGAAGGGCGCCAGCGGTTTGCCCTGCGCCAGGGTGACCTTGGCCGCACTCTCCAGCGAACGGACCGACGTGGTCCCCACCGCAATCACCCGACCACCACGGGCACGGGTGGCCGCGATGGCATCCACCACCTCTTGCGGCACTTCCGCATACTCGGAGTGCATATGGTGATCTTCAATCTTCTCAACCCGCACCGGCTGGAAGGTCCCCGCCCCTACATGCAGGGTGACGAAGGCCGTTTCAACCCCTTTGGCCCGAATTTTCTCAAGCAGCGGCTCATCAAAGTGCAGACCGGCGGTCGGCGCGGCGACGGCGCCCGGTTTCTGATTGTAAACGGTCTGGTAGCGCTCCTTGTCGGCATCCTCGTCGGGACGGTCGATATAGGGGGGCAGCGGCATGTGGCCGATGGCCTCCAAAATCTCCAGCACCGGACGCGGGTCGAGGAAGTGGATCTCGAACAGAGCGTCGTGGCGGGCGCGCATCTCGGCTTCAACGCCGCCATCCATGATCATCCGGGTGCCGGGCTTGGGCGCCTTGGAGGCACGGACATGGGCCAGCACGCTGTGCTCGTCCAGAATGCGCTCGACCAGTACCTCCAGCTTGCCGCCGCTGGCCTTCTGGCCAAACATGCGTGCCGGAATGACACGGGTGTTATTGAATACCAGTAGGTCACCCGGATTGAGCTGATCCAGCACATCCACAAATTGACCGTGGCGCAGGGCGCCAGTCTGACCATCGAGCTGCAACAGGCGGCTGGCGGTACGCTCTGCCATCGGATAGCGGGCAATCAGCTCGTCTGGCAGATCAAAATGAAAATCGGATACTTGCATCTTTCACCTCGGGGGGAATCGGCGGCTAGTCTAGTTATCCCCATCTTCCAAGGCAACCCAAAAGACCAAAAACCCAAGAGAGACAAGGGGTAGCGAGCAATATTGAGACACACATCCGGTTAATGATTCTTTAATGTTCTGTATTGACCCTGATCATGTTTTGCCAGTTGGGGCTGGGCTAGGGTGAAAGCAGATACACAAGGAGGCCCACCATGATGACCCTATCCGAAATCATGACCGAACACCCCTTCACTCTGGGTCCGTCAAACAGTGTCAAACAGGCGATGGACCTGATGCAGCAGGAGCGGATCCGCCACATTCCCATCGTCGACGAGCAACATCACCTGCTGGGGTTGGTAACCCTCACCGATATCCTGGCCACCCGGGAATCCAAGCTGCTGCTCATCAGCCCGGAGCGGGAAGCCGAATTTACCGACAGCGTGCAACTCGACGAGATCATGACACGGCAAGTGGCGAGCGTAGATCCTCACGCCGGCATCAAGGAGGCGGCACTTTACCTGCAGCGGCACAGATATGGCTGCCTGCCGGTACTCAAAGGACGCAAGCTGATCGGCATTGTCACCGAGTCGGACTTTATTGCCGTGGCCATCAACCTGCTGGAATTGATGGAAGAGCAGGAACCACCTACCGATTTTTGACAGATCTAGATGTAATTAAATTACAATAAAAGCGTTTTCAGCCGTCAAAATAAGCTGAAATGATGAAACACTTTCATTTTGACTGAAAAATTACACCAAATGCTTGCCTTGTGATCTGCGTCACACTATCATCCCTCTCATGCAATAGTTGCCGAGGGGGAGACGAGGGATTGTGCACCCATTATCTTCCTCTCATATGTCTGCAAGTTTGCACACCCCGTAGTTAGTCTTTGCTGTAAAGCATTTGTTTATATAGCCATTCCTTGTTTGATGACCCGGCCCTGTCGTTGCGATAGCGCCGGGATTTTTTTATCCGCGTTTGCTGCTCTCCCTCTTGTCAGCACATCTCCATCGCTGCGAGCAGCGGCCTCAACCTCCTGCGCCACCTATTTGCACCATATGTTTGCACAACCGTTTATCTCATCGCGTTATCGTGGCTCTACACACCTCTTCTCATGCCTTGAAAAGGCGATGTAGCGCACAGATATTGAACCACGACAAGGAGTTATCTCAGTAGGCCAGAGATATTCATGTTAGGTACAGCCATAGTGAGCTATCTAATAAGTAGATTTAAGCGATTCAAAATTGCGGCTTTTATCGATTAACGGAAGCCCCTATTATGAATCCATCGAAAGTTAAGCGCCTCGTCTGGCAAGACTCTTCAACACCAGACCGGCATATGTACATCACCAAGGAGCAATTACATGTCTACCTACATCAACACTGAAATCAAGCCGTTCAATGCTACCGCCTACCACAATGGCAAATTCGTTCAGGTGTCTGACGCAGACCTGAAAGGCAAGTGGTCCGTGGTCTTCTTCTACCCGGCTGACTTCACCTTCGTTTGCCCGACCGAGCTGGGCGACCTGGCTGACAATTACGCTGAATTCCAGAAACTGGGTGTCGAGATCTACTCTGTCTCTACCGATACCCACTTCACTCACAAAGCATGGCACGACACCTCTGACACCATTCAGAAGATCCAGTACCCGATGATTGGTGACCCGACTGGTACCATCACCCGCAACTTCGGCGTGATGATCGAAGAAGCTGGTCTGGCTGACCGCGGTACCTTCGTGATTGACCCGCAGGGCATCATCCAGATCGTCGAGATCAACGCTGGCGGCATCGGCCGTGACGCGCTGGAACTGCTGCGCAAAGTCAAAGCCGCCCAGTACGTTGCCTCCCACCCGGGTGAAGTATGCCCGGCTAAATGGAAAGAAGGCGAAGCCACTCTGGCCCCGTCCCTGGACTTGGTAGGCAAGATCTAAGCCTCCCGCTTCCAAGACCGGCCCGCATAAGGGCCGGTCTGCTTTCCGGCATTGCCAAATAGGCCTGAAAGCAGACCGACTCACATTTAATGCCAACTCGCCATTACAAGAAGGAATTCGACCATGTTGGATACCAACCTCAAACAACAGCTGAACACCTATCTGCAGTACATCGTCAATCCCATCGAGATCAGCGTGTCCGGCAACGACAGCGACAAATCTGCAGAGCTGCTGGCACTGGCCAGCGAGATCGCCGAGATGTCCCCCAAGATCACCCAGACCTCTGGCACTGCCGCTCGCAAGCCTTCCATGAGTGTCGCGCCGCAGGGCCAAGCCCCGCGCGTTCACTTTGCCGGCATCCCCATGGGTCATGAATTTACCTCTCTGGTGCTCGCCCTGCTGCAAAGCGGCGGCCACCCCTCCAAGGCCGACGCGGCCGTGCAGGAGCAGATCCGCAATCTCAAGGGTGAGTTCCACTTCGAGACCTATATCTCCCTCTCCTGCCACAACTGCCCGGACGTAGTACAGGCCCTCAACCTGATGGCGACCCTGAACCCCGGCATCACTCACACCATGATCGACGGCGCCCTGTTCCAAGAAGAGGTTGCCGAGCGTCAAATCATGGCGGTACCGAATGTCTACCTGAACGGCCAACCGTTCAGCCAGGGGCGCATCTCGCTGGAAGAGATCGTCGCCAAACTCGATACAGGTGCCGCCGAGCGCAAAGCCGCCGAGCTGAATGAGAAAGATCCCTACGACGTGCTGGTCGTAGGCGGTGGCCCGGCTGGCGCCGCTGCGGCCATCTATGCCGCCCGTAAAGGCATTCGTACCGCCATCGTTGCCGAGCGTTTCGGTGGTCAGGTGATGGACACCGTCGGCATCGAGAACTTTATCTCCGTGCCCTACACCGAAGGCCCTAAGCTGGCCGCCAGCTTGGAGCAGCACGTCAAAGAGTACGGCGTTGAAGTGATCACCGAGCAGCGCGCCGCCGCCATCAGCAAAGATGGATATGTGAACGTGGATCTCGCCTCTGGCGCCACCTTGAAGAGCCGTGCCGTGATCCTGGCTACCGGTGCGCGCTGGCGTGACCTGAACGTGCCGGGCGAGCTTGAGTACCGCACCAAGGGCGTGGCCTACTGCCCGCACTGCGATGGCCCCTTCTTCAAGGGCAAGCGAGTAGCTGTGATCGGTGGCGGTAACTCCGGCATCGAGGCAGCGATCGACTTGGCTGGCATCGTCGAGCATGTGACTGTGGTGGAGTTCGCCGACACCCTGCGTGCCGATGAAGTGCTGCAGAAGAAGGCTCGCTCCATGAGCAATATCGACATCATCATGAGCGCGCGCACCACCGAAGTGATCGGTGATGGCAGCAAGGTGGTCGGTATGGACTACGAAGATCGCACCACAGGTGAGATCAAACACCTGGCGGTGGCGGGTATCTTCGTCCAGATCGGTCTGGTACCGAACACCGAATTCCTGAAAGGGAGCGAGATAGCCCTGACCCGCTTTGGCGAGATCGAGATCGATACCAAAGGGGCGACCTCACTGCCCGGCGTCTACGCCGCAGGGGATGCCACCACGGTACCGTTCAAGCAGATCATCATCTCCATGGGTGCTGGCGCCACCGCCGCACTGGGTGCGTTTGATTACCTCATCCGCAACCCGGCTCCTGAAGCGACCAAGGTTGACGCTGTGACTGTCTGATAAACCCAGCGCAACAAAAAGCCGACGCCCGATGAAGTAAACACGAGCGTCGGCTTTTTTATATCTGCATCAATGCGCAATAAAAACCCCGCAGCAAATGGCGGGGTTGTTCATGACTGGACTTAAACGACAGGCATCACTCCAGCAAGAAAACAGCCTCGATATTATCACTTACCGTGATCTGCTGTTGTTGATAGCTGTTGTCCGCCATATCCGCCGCAGGTGCAGCCATCGCCATGGCCTGCACCACTTTCAGGTTGCGGCTGTAGGCGGTAATGGGCGAAGCATTGCGGTACTCCACACTGTAGACCTTGCCAAGCTTCATCCCGAACGCCTTGGCCAGAGATTCAGCCTTGGTTTTGGCATCCTCAACGGCATTCAAACGGGCCTGTTCCTTAATTACTTGCGGCGATTTCAACCCGTACTCAATCTGGGATACGGACTCCAGCCCGGCTTTGAGGGCGGTATCCATCAGGGGGCTCAATTTATCCAGTTGATAGAGTTTGACCGCCAATTGCCGTTGGGCACGGTATCCCAACAATACCGGCTTCTTGTTCTCGCCATACTGATATTCCGGCGAGACCATCAGGTTGCCAGCCTCAACATCGCTGCGCTTGATCCCCAACCCTTCCAGTTGGCTGAAAAAGGCTGCGACCTTGGTATCGACCTGCTGCTTGGCCTTGAGGCCTTGCTTATCGAGTGCACTCACCGCCACATTGAGGGTGAGCATATCGGGTTCGGTCTTCTGCTCGGCATAACCGCTCACCACCAGATGGGGTGCTTGCGGCACTTCAATCGCCAGCAGCGGAGCACTAACAACCAGAGCGGAAAGAGTAAGGAGGGGACGCCACATAGAAAAAAACCTCAATCGGAAAGATTGAGGCCATTATGCCCGTGCAGCTACGGGATTTATATATCGTGCAAGGGGGGGATCTGATCCAGTATCTGATTGGTCAGATCGAGACTAATGGTGACCATGCTGCCGGGATCCTGGCTCTGGTTTGCCATATCCAGCGCAGGAGCCGCGCCACAGACCAACACCTCATCATCGAAATGGAACGAGTCCCACGACAGAACGTGTCCTTGCACCGCCTGTCCGATATTGGTGCCACCACTATCCTCCTCCATCGCAGACCAAGGGATGGCATCAGATGGTCCTAGCAAATCTTGCAACAACGGAGAGTGAAAACTGGCCAGAGGATACTCCTGCTGCCCCTGATGATGGCCAACCAGAATCATGTTATGGGCAGACTCGGTATCCATGACCGGCACATAAGTGATAGAGGCCATAGCGAAGTCAACATAGAGCGAGCCCGCTACATCACCGGCCTCATTCTCAATCTCCATCCCATCCAGCCGATCCCCCGCGATCGAGGCCTGATAGCCAAACTGGCCTGCGCAGGTAATGTTCCCCTGCCCATCCCAGCTATAACGGATGCCATCAATGTCGACCCAGTTGAATGACTGCATGATTACCCCTCTCCTCTACTGCCGCTATCTTATCCATCCCCTTGAGGAAAAAACAGGGGCCAGGCAAGCCCGGCCCCAAGACAAGGTTACGGATCAACCTTCAAGTTACCGTCATCCAGCAACTTCTGAATAATCTGCAAGTCACTGTTACCCAGAGTCGTCAAGTCAATACTGTCAAATTTTATGACGTGGGTGGTTCCTCCATTCGTACCATCCAAATCAATAGTCAATGTTGATTTGTTTGTGCCTGGCCCATCACTACTGAAATTGAGGTACGCATCAAGCGAACCAGAGTTGGCATGTTCGCCAGTGAGTAGCTCGCTTATATCCAGTACATCTCCGCCAGTGCCGGTGGTGAAGTCTTTGATGACATCCACACCACCGATATCACCCGCCCCCCACTTAAAGGTGTCTTTACCGCCTCCACCTGTCAGGGTGTCGCCATCAGCACCACCAAGGAGCAAGTCATCGCCGCCACCACCGCTCAAGATGTCGCTTCCAACCAAACCGCTCAGTACGTTGGCATTGCCATCCCCCGTCAGACTGTCGTTGAACATGGAACCCACCAGATTTTCCATATTGCTCAGACTGTCAGTACCCGCACCACCGGTCGCCTGATTATTACCATTGACCTTAACAGTGACACCGGCCGTACTATCGATGTAACTGGCCGTGTCGTTGCCAGCACCACCGTTCAAGGTATCGTTGCCTGCACCGCCAACAAGAATGTCGTTACCCTCGCCACCATTCAAAGCGTCGTTACCGGCACCGCCCAGCAGAATATCATTTCCAGCATTGCCGTTGAGCGTATCCGCCCCCGTCCCGCCGATGAGGATCTCGTCCAGATATCCTCCTGTGAGCGTTGCCCCGCTTTGAACATCCACGAAGACCTTGGCCGTATCTGTGGTCGAGCTATTGGTGTAGTTGAATGACCCTTCGTAGCTACTGGGGGTTGCGCTGCCAGAGGTATCATCGAACGTCACCGAACCCGCGTTATCTGTCACTGTCCCACCAACGGCCCCAGAGACGCCCGTAATAATCTGGGTCGCAGCCAGCGGCCCGGTATCATTGACAAGCAACGCCCAATCCGGAACGGTTGCAGGGTCCTGGTTGGTGATGATGAAATCATCGCGTACCACCGTCGGACCAACCGCTGGCTTGATCACGATGGCCAGAGTGCTGGACGCTGTGTCCCCGTCCTTATCGGTAATGCCATAGCCCACGACCTGGTTTATGCCCCCTGCCGGTATAGAAGACGGCGGAGTATAGGTATACGCCCCGTTGTCCATATCTACCTTGAGGGTGCCGCCAGCCAGCGCAATCGTCCATTCGTTTGTTGATTGATCAAAGGACCCAACCGACGTACCGCCAGAAACACCCGATGTATCCGTGTTCTGGTTGTAGGTATAGGTTACCCCCCCCACAGTAATGGAGCTGAGCCAGCCACCATCCGCCCCGGCACTGGCCACTATGCCGTTGATCATTTGACCCGCCAGCGGTGGCGCAATAACAGTACTCAAAAGCGTAGCGGCCAATTGGCTGAAATCAGTCACAACCACAGCGGTTGTATTCGCCGGGCTGGCGCCACTGACGCCATTGTAAGCGATAGGGTCAAGTGCAGACTGTGTAGAGCCTGAGCCCATCCCTAGCGCAAACGAGTTGATATTGTTCGCTGTAAGGAAATCAGCCCAATCTTTGGTTTCTCCACTCAGTGTTGGGCCGTCACCATCTATGCCATTGCCACCACCAAGGGCGTTATTGCCATCCGGGACAGAAGCGGCTGAGCCACTCAATGCATTCGCAGTGGGCTGACCATCTGACATGAAATAGGAGACATTTTGTGCATTAGTCTGCCTGCCTGTATCGCCAAAGGCCTTGATCGCCTCATTTAGAGCATCGTCATAGTTAGTACCACCTGATGGTTGCAGCCCCAATATGGTCGACTTGGCCACATCCACATTGACCCAGATACTGGTTGGGTTAGTAGCAGAGGATGCAAATGTGATGATATTGACCATAACGGTGCCATAGGCACTGTACTTGTCGAGCAACTCCAAGGCAGATTTTTGCATCACCTGCATCCGGGTCATGCCTTGATAGCCCGATGGATCACCCATACTGCCGGAAATATCGAGGATCAACATCAGGTTGGTATTTTGCACCTGAGTGGCCTGACCCGAGTTGGTTACTGCATTCGCCGTCGGGATGTCGTCGTCGACGTTGATGGTCAGGCTGCCATCCACGCTGTCTTTGTCGGCATCGGTAACACGGTAGTTCAGCGTGAAGGTGGCGTTATTCTCGTCATTACCGTCGGCATGCTTGATCGGCGCATTCTGCGTCACGCTGTAGGCACCCGTGGCGCTGTTCAGCGTCACCGTCAGCACGGTCACGCCAGCCTGTTTGACCAGCAGTGAACCACCAGACCCCGCTTCATAGGTGTAACCGCCCGGTGCGCCACTGGTCAGCCACTGGATGCTACCAGCGCCGTCGGCACCGAGGCTGTGGCCCAGAATTCCGCTGACGTTGACCGCGTTCGGGTCGTCGCCCGTGCCGCCAGCTATGCCGCCCGCAAGGGCATCATCGTCCAGTTGCACTGCTGCGTTAGCGCTGACCGTCGGGATGTCGTCGTCGACGTTGATGGTCAGACTGCCATCCACGCTGTCTTTGTCGGCATCGGTAACACGGTAGTTCAGCGTGAAGGTGGCGTTATTCTCGTCATTACCGTCGGCATGCTTGATCGGCGCATTCTGCGTCACGCTGTAGGCACCCGTGGCGCTGTTCAGCGTCACCGTCAGCACGGTCACGCCAGCCTGTTTGACCAGCAGTGAACCACCAGACCCCGCTTCATAGGTGTAACCGCCCGGTGCGCCACTGGTCAGCCACTGGATGCTACCAGCGCCGTCGGCACCGAAGCTGTGGCCCAGAATTCCGCTGACGTTGACCGCGTTCGGGTCGTCGCCCGTGCCGCCAGCTATGCCGCCCGCCAGGGCATCATCGTCCAGTTGTACTGCTGCGTTAGCGCTGACCGTCGGGATGTCGTCGTCGACGTTGATGGTCAGGCTGCCATCCACGCTGTCTTTGTCGGCATCGGTAACACGGTAGCTCAGCGTGAAGGTGGCGTTATTCTCGTCATTACCGTCGGCATGCTTGATCGGCGCATTCTGCGTCACGCTGTAGGCACCCGTGGCGCTGTTCAGCGTCACCGTCAGCACGGTCACGCCAGCCTGTTTGACCAGCAGTGAACCACCAGACCCTGCTTCATAGGTGTAACCGCCCGGTGCGCCACTGGTCAGCCACTGGATGCTACCAGCGCCGTCGGCACCGAGGCTGTGGCCCAGAATTCCG
>NZ_QAJD01000097.1:0-4743 GCF_003061465.1 Aeromonas sp. HMWF017 | reverse complement strand
GTATGAAATTCGCCGCCAGCGTCTTATCGACGGCCGCCCAGTGCTCCACGTCAGCCACCATCTGCTGGCCAGCCGCTTTCCCGATATCGCCAGCGCGCCGCTGGCCAGCTCCCTCACCGAGCTCTATCAGCAGCGTTATGGCATAGGCCAGGGTGGGGCGAGTCTCGAGATCACCCCCTCGGCGGCGCGCGGCGCCATCGCCCGCGCCCTCAATCTGGCGGAGGGGAGCGCGGTGCTGCGGCTGGTGCGGGTCAACTACGACGAGCGGGGTGGTCTGGTGGATTGCGATATCGAGCACTGGCGGCCGGATGCCATCCGTATCTGTCTCGATACCCGGGCGCTGCAACCCATCATCGCTAAAGCGCAGTACATGCAACTGGCAGAGTAACCACACTCAAACTCACGAGCAGACTCGGATCTCGCAGGATCCGCCGGGATCAGTTGTCGATATTGGGGATCATGTCGTCGAAGCTCTGATAGCCGCAGTCGGCCAGTTGCAGCGACATGGTGTAGGTCTTGGCGTGCTCCTGCTGACCGATGGCGGGACGGTTGAGCTTGATCTCCTGATGCCAGTACTCCTTCATCCGGTCGATCAGCGCCATCGCCTCTCCCTCGTTGAGGTGCAGCTGGCAGAGCGCCATATAGTTGTTCGACTTGTGCATGTTCTCCACCAGATACCCCCCCAGCACCGACATTGCCTGCCGTGCCTGCTGGCGGGCGAAACGGCTGTGCTGCTCGAAGCTGATCCGCTCGCTGATGAGGAAGTGGTAACTGTTGTCGATACCAAGCTGCAAAATGCCGAGCTTCTCCAGCTTGCGCAGATAGAGGTAGCAGGAGGCATCGGTCAGGCCGTACTCCCGCTTGAGATCGATCAGCGTCTTGTCGCGCCAGAAGATATTGGCGAGAAAGGCGTAGAGCCCCGGCTCGTTGTGAAACGCCTCATCCTGCTCCTGAGTGAAGACGGCGCGCCGGCTCTGGGCATCCTGAGTGCGATCCAGCAGCTCCTCGAACGAGAGCCCCACCAGATGGCAGATCTCCAACAGAGTATCGAACGGCAGCGAGGGCTTGTTCATCATCCGTTTCACGGTCGCGATGGAGACACCCATAGCTTCTGCCAGGGTCTGATAACGGATCCCCTTGTCGGTCAGGGTCTTCTTCAGGGTGTCGAGAATATTGTTGGCCAGGGTCTGGCTGTAGGTCATGCCACTCTTCCTTGTTATCGCACTTTCATTGCATGGTTATGCCGAGTCAGCTTCTGACCTGTTTTTACCTTCAAGGCTCAGATATTGACACCGAAAAAACAGCCTAGAGAAAAAATCGCCTAAAACGCCCATCAGGACAGACCAGTTGAACGATGAGGTCGCAAAATCTGACACCAGACAGTGCATATCTTTCAACCCGCAAACATTTTGCTAGTGCTGCATAGAACATCGCGCATAATCGAAACGTATCGAATTCAAGACCCTTCCTGGTTGAGAAATCGATTGTTTGCTTCCAAATTTTTATCTTTTAAACCGTAAGGTTTTTTCTCTTTCCTGGCATTGGGCGGCGCTGATAGCACCGCCCTTTTCTTTTCCCTGAATTCGCAGGTCAGGTCAAGGGCCCCGGCAAGGGGAAGTGTCACCGGCCACCCGCCGCCCACTGATGCGCCAGCCACCACGACCTCTCTGGCAGGGTGTCCTAAACGATCACCAATAGCGTTTCATTGCCATTCAATATATTTAAATGGCTTGATTGGAAAGCTTCGCTCAATATAAAAACGAATATAAGCAAGTAATTTAAAACATCAAAAACCTATCTTTTAAATGGCTTGTATATATAAGACAAAAAATTAATCAACTAGTACTGCCTATATTTACTTATCACTCCCCGCTCCCACCCCAACAACTGCGGCCGGGTGAAGAGAAAGCCACCCAAAAGAGCCCATCCGCATATCTGGTGGGCAACATGGCCCACGCAAAAACAGCCTCAAAAGACCACCAAAAGCCACAATGGGAACAATCCCAAACCTCAGAGAGAGCAAAAAACAGGCAAAAAGATAGATTTTTTTCTCACGGTTTCACCTTGTGAGGCGTTCAAAAAATCATCAAAAAGAGCCTGGCGCCTGTGAGTAACATCTGAGATGCCAATTTTTAGACAGCTCATCATGGCCACGCTAGAATGAAAAATCAATGCTGATACAAATCAATCACATAGAATCAAAAGCAAACTCGCCGCCTGTCATTTGCCTCACCGTTTAATTATTTAAACCTCAATAAAGCTAAAGCTCTAATAACACTATTTATTAAACAAAATGACCCTGCTTGCAGCCAGTCATATTTAGAAGAATGGGGGAATCACTCTCTTGTTATTCAGAAATGTGCTGACTATACTGCGGCCCCTCTGTGAAAGCAGAGCAATGACGGAAATATAAAAAGCTTCATGGATTGAGCAATATAAATCACACGCAGTTCACGCAACACAAGGTTATTTATCCATGAACAAGTTTAATAAAATTGCCGCTTTCTCCCTGCTTGCTCTGGCCATGAATGGCGGCGCCCATGCCGAAGGCTGGTATGCAGGTCTGGATCTGACCACCTCCAAGATGGATCTCGATGGTGCTGCCAAAGACGCCTATGACGCCAAAGTGATCGACGACCAGCTCGACGGCGGCAGCCTGATCGTGGGTTACAGCTTCAAACCCTGGCTGGCGGTTGAAGGTGGCCTGCACGCCCAACAGATGGATCAGCTGACCTGGGTGACCTCCCCGATTGCAAGCGGCTTTGCCGACACCACCATCGAAACCCGCAGCATCAGCCTGGCAGCCAAGCTGAGCCAGCCGCTGGCCTGGGGCTTCAGCGCCTATGCCAAACCGGGCATCGCCTACACCCGCACCGAATTGGAAGTTGTCGGCAACGCTACCTTCCTCGGTTTCAGCGATCAGGTAAGCAAGAGCGCAACCAAAAGCAAGGTACACCCCAATCTGGAAGTGGGTCTGGACTACGCCTTCAACGACCACTTCTCTGCCGGTATCGGTTACGAGCGCCAGTTCGACGCCCTGAGCCTGGGTGAAGAGCACTACTCTCTGGATACCTTCAAGCTGGGTCTGCGTTACCACTTCTAAGTCGCGCCGCGTCAGTAACAATGCAAAAGGGCCGCCGGTTTCAAACCTGCGGCCCTTTTTACTGCTCTTCTTTCCGTGCCCTGCGCGTTAGCAGATCTGGTCTTTACCAAGCTGCTTGGCCTGATAGAGCGCCCGATCGGCGCGCACCATCAGGCTCTCCTTCTGCTCATCCTGCTGATACTCCGCCAGCCCGAAGCTCATGGTAGCGGGCGCATGGGGGCAGATGGGCTCGCTCGCCATCAATGCCTGAAACTTGCTCGCCACCACCAGCGCATCCTCGCGGCCGGTGTTGGGCAGCAACACCATAAACTCGTCACCGCCCCAGCGGGCCAGCAGATCGATCTCGCGGATATGGCGGCGCACCAGTGCCACTATGTTGATCAGGGTCTGATCCCCGGCGTTGTGGCCATAGCTGTCGTTGATCTGCTTGAAGTTGTCCACATCCATGGCGATCACCGTAAACGGCTGATGGAAACGGCGCGCCCGCTCGCACTCCAGCTGCAACGCCCGCTCCAGCCGATAGCGGCTGGCGGCGCCGGTCAGGGCATCGGTCTCTGCCAGCAGACGGTTCTCCTCGGCTTTCTGTTGCAGCGCCTCGTTGAGTCGCACCAGCTCGGCGGTGCGCTCGGCAACCTGCTGCTCCAGCGACTGATTGCGCCGCTCCAGCTGCTCCAGCAACAGCTTGCTGGCGTGGATATCGCGATGGGCGCCGATCATCCGCGCCACAGACCCGTCGGGATTGCGCTCAATGATGCGGCCGCAATCCTCAATCCAGAGATAACTGCCATCGCGGCAGCGGCAACGGTACTCGGCACGATACTCATGGGCGCTGCCGCTCAGACAGAGATCGAACTTCGCCATCACCGCCGCCAGATCGTCGGGGTGGATCACGTTCTCCCAGGTGAAGACGGTATTGCCGAGGGAGTGAGGCTCGTAACCCAGCATCCGGTACCAGCCCGGGTTGCGATAGACAAAACCGGTATTGGCATGCCAATCCCAG
Source organism: Aeromonas sp. HMWF017 (assembly GCF_003061465.1). Taxonomy (NCBI): domain Bacteria; kingdom Pseudomonadati; phylum Pseudomonadota; class Gammaproteobacteria; order Aeromonadales; family Aeromonadaceae; genus Aeromonas; species Aeromonas sp. HMWF017. The sequence goes on along the minus strand of NZ_QAJD01000097.1, from coordinate 640 downwards.
ATGCCATCGCTGGTCACCTCCAGAATGCCATGCACCACAGCCTCGCTGACATCCGAGATCCTGATCGTGTCACTGTCCTGCACCATAGCAGTTATCCTTGTTCTTCCGCCCCGCGCCACCACGGGGAATCGCTCTGTTGTCGTGAGGCGCTACCTTGGCATATTGCAACAGATCTGTCAGCCAGAACCCCACCGCACCAACGCTTCCCCGGTTATCGGCCACTCACGGCGCAGGCTGAATCAGGGTGGCCATAAGTGTGGCTCAAGCGCGCCCCATTTACCGGATTTAACTCACGATTCAGTCATTTGGGGGATGGGAATAAATGAGGGGATACCCAGAGGCCCCCACAGAGGTCACTCGGCCAGAGTCAGTCGATAAAAATCCGTCTCCTGATGTTTCGGATTGGGGCGCAGAAATACCCAGCCAAAGCGCCGGTAATGATGCAAGGCCCGCACATTGGTACGGCTCACGGAGAGGATAGCCCATTTGCAACCCGCTCCCAGCAACTGCTGGCGGATATAGGCCTGCAATTGCGCGGCCAGCCCGCAGCCGCGATATTCGGGGAACAGATAAATCAGCTGCACACATAACCGGTCTCGGGCTCATCGGAAAAGCTGCGAAACTCCAGCTGGCCCACCCG
>NZ_QAJD01000096.1:0-1157 GCF_003061465.1 Aeromonas sp. HMWF017 | reverse complement strand
TTCCTCACCAGTTCTGACGCCAGTCAAATAAAGGAATTTACAATATAAAAAAAGTATCTTTTTGTTTTTATTATCTGTGTCTACATTACACCAGTTAGAAAGTTTATTAAAAATTAGTTCTATTTCATCTGTCTCCCAGTACTCAATTTTTGCTGTTTTCTTCGCATCAACCTTATTCTTCATATCAGGTAAAAATGAAATCAACCCCTGCTCTTTTGCTTCACTCAAAATCCTTTTCAATAGAATATGAACAGTATTTTTAAAAGTTTTACTGGGTGCTAGCGATTTTTTTAAATCATCAATATCTTCAGGGGATTGCGGCTCTTTTCCTGCTTGAAAATCTAATATATCCTTTGCCTCTCTTGCTGCAACAAGTCCTTTGACATATTGCCTCCAGAATAATCTGATTGATCTTTCGTTAACATCTTGAATTGCCATTCCACCAAAATATGGAATTAGATGGTTTCTTATCACACTAACGTAGTAACCATCATTAGCTTTTTTTCGATCTTTATAGAGCTCAATTATTTCATTTGCTATCGTTTTAAAAATTACGTTCTTTTTTATTTGGATGCCATTGGACAACTTGTTATCGAGCGTAAATGCGATCTTATATGCCATTACCTTAGCTTCATTTAAATCAACTGTTTTAGTACTTTGACGATAATCAGATATGCCATTGTTTGGTTGATGAACGCGACAGTACCACTTGGAGCTTTGTTTTTGTTTGTATAGCGAGATCCCGTTGCCAAGAGTGACACGACCAATGGGCTTGGATTGCTCCCCTTTAGTTGTACGCTCAGAGACCATCCTCTCGATCATCTGCTCCAATTCTTCCCGAGATTGCAGACTCAAGAACTCAGACAAGCCAGCCATAACTGCTCCCATTGATACGTATGCAATTCTGATACTACCACCGTGTATAGAATTATGTATATGGGTTTTTTAAGTGTCGTAAATGGTTGTTTTTATTGTTATTTTTGTTTGTGTGTTCGGATTGCAAATCAGGACGATGCCACCTGATGGCATCGTAGTGGTTGAGCTGCGGTGCAAGATGCCCTCCGAGAGGAGGCTCAATGCAGCGCGACCCGATGACGGCATATCCGGGGCTATCTAAAGAAGATGCGCCGGATATTCGGGGTGCGAGATTGTACTCG
>NZ_QAJD01000095.1:0-36683 GCF_003061465.1 Aeromonas sp. HMWF017 | reverse complement strand
GTGCCACCGTCGGTGCCAAGTTGACGGCGGACTCGCGTATCGGCGGCGTCTGCTTCACCGGCTCCACCGAGACCGCCAAGCTGATCAACATGACTCTGGCCCAGCGCGATGGTGCAATTTTGCCGCTTATCGCCGAGACCGGTGGCCAGAACGCCATGATCGTCGACTCCACCGCCCTGCCGGAGCAGGTGGTGCGCGACGTGGTGAGCGCCGCCTTCCAGAGCGCCGGTCAGCGCTGCTCGGCCCTGCGGGTGCTTTATCTGCAGGAGGAGATCGCCGAGCGGGTGCTGGAGATCCTCACCGGCGCCATGCAGGAGCTGAAAGTGGGCAACCCGGCCGAGCACAACACCGATGTCGGCCCGGTGATCGATGCCGATGCCAAGGCCGGTCTCGATGCTCACCTCGCCTACATGGTGCCCCGCGCTCGCCTGATTGCGCAGGCGCCGATGCCGGCCGCGACCATGGAAGGTCACTTTGTCCAGCCGACCGCGCTGGAGATCGGCTCCATCCGCGAGCTGGCCAAGGAGCAGTTTGGCCCCATCCTGCACGTGGTGCGCTACGCCACCCGGGATCTGGACAAGGTGATCAGCGATATCAACGGCACCGGCTACGGTCTGACGCTCGGGATCCACAGCCGCAATGAATCCCACGCCGAGGAGCTGGCGAGCCGCATCAATGTCGGCAACGTCTACATCAACCGCAACCAGATCGGCGCCATGGTCGGGGTGCAACCGTTCGGCGGCCAGGGGCTCTCCGGCACCGGCCCCAAGGCGGGCGGCCCTCACTATCTCGGGCGTTTTGTTACCGAGAAGACCCGCACCATCAACACCACAGCGGTGGGCGGCAACGCCTCCCTGCTGGCGATGGGTGATGCCTGATCCGCGTCGATAGAGGCCGGATACTGGATGCCGGATAACAGCGGGCCGCCTTCGGGCGGCCTCTTTATTTGCGCCATCCGTTTTTTACGAATGGGACAATCGGCCACTGCGGGGTCGTCAGCGACCCGTGCTGGTCGTAAGATGGGAGCCATTCGCATGGCGTTTGTCCCTTGGCGGGCCCGCCGTAGCCAGGGTTTTGTTTTAACGAGAGTGTTTATCTGATGTCATTAACCGAACAAGCCCGCTGGTTCGTGCTGGGGGGCGATCATCTGGTACTGCTCGATCAGCAAGGTCAGGTGCCACAGGGCAGTAAAGCGTGTCTGCCGGCTGAGCTGGCTGACGCCCCTTTCGAGCGTTTCGACGAGTGGCAGGGACTGCCCTGTTATCTGCTGGATCTGGGGGACGAGGCTGACACGAGCGCCATGAGCCCTCTGCGCCAGCTGATGGTGGCGGGAGACGAAGAGGGCTTTCGTCTCGCGGGCCGCGCCTGGCAGCTCGTCACTTTCCGCCGCACCCACCGTTTCTGCGGCGAGTGCGGCGCCCCCATGACCCCGAAGGCGGGGGAGTGGGCGCAGGTGTGCCACCACGGCCACACGGCCTATCCGCGCATTTCACCCTGCATTATCGTGGCGGTGCGCAAGGGGCCGGAGATCCTGCTGGCGGCCCATCGCCGTCACTATCAGGCGGATGATCCCATGTATACCGTGCTGGCCGGGTTTGTGGAGGCGGGGGAGAATCTCGAGCAGTGCGTGGCGCGGGAGGTGTTCGAGGAGAGCGGCATCCGGGTGCGCAATGTGCGCTATGTGGCGAGCCAGCCCTGGCCATTCCCCCACAGTCTGATGATGGGCTTCACCGCCGACTACGAGAGCGGCGAGATCCGGGTGCAGGATGACGAACTGGTGGCCGCCGCTTTCTTTGCCGCCGACCGGCTGCCGCGCTTGCCACCCCACGGCACCATTGCCCGGCGGCTGATCGAGTTGTCACTGGCTGGCGAGGGGTAACTGGCGTTCATCTTTTCGCCGATCTTTTCGGGAATGGGGCGGTCAGGCTTGCGCCCCTTCACATCTTTGCAACCGAGAGTCCATTTGCCACGTTTTGGGCAGTCCGATCCGGTGGGCAAAGTGGTATTATGGCCGCCATTTTATGCGTGATACGAACTCAGGAACTGGGATGAAAGAGCTGAAGAACGATCGATACCTGCGCGCCCTGATGCGTCAGGACGTGGATATGACCCCGGTATGGATGATGCGCCAGGCTGGCCGTTATCTGCCGGAATACAAGGCGACTCGCGCCCAGGCGGGGGATTTTATGTCCCTGTGCCGCAACGCCGAGCTGGCCTGTGAAGTCACCCTGCAGCCGCTGCGCCGCTACCCGCTCGATGCCGCCATCCTCTTCTCCGACATCCTCACCGTGCCCGATGCCATGGGGCTGGGTCTCTACTTCGAGCAGGGTGAAGGCCCGCGCTTCGAGCGTCCGATCACCTCCATGGCCGATGTGCAGGCGCTGCCCATTCCGGATCCGGAAGATGAGCTGGGCTACGTGATGAATGCGGTGCGCACCATCCGCCGCGAGCTGAAGGGCGAAGTGCCGCTGATCGGTTTCTCTGGCAGCCCATGGACTCTGGCCACCTACATGGTGGAGGGGGGTAGCTCCAAGGCATTCACCAAGATCAAGCAGATGATGTACGCAGAGCCGCAAACCCTGCACCTGCTGCTCGACAAGCTGGCCGACAGCGTGATTGCCTACCTCAACGCCCAGATCAAGGCGGGTGCGCAGGCTGTCATGGTGTTCGACACCTGGGGCGGCGTGCTCACCCCGCGCGATTACCGCGACTTTTCCCTGCAGTACATGCACAAGATTGTCGATGGTCTGATCCGCGAGCACGACGGTCGCCGCGTGCCGGTCACCCTGTTCACCAAGAACGGCGGCCAGTGGCTGGAGCAGATCGCCGCCACCGGTTGCGATGCGCTGGGTCTGGACTGGACCACCGACATTGCCGACGCCAAGCGTCGGGTCGGCGACAAGGTGGCGCTGCAGGGCAACATGGATCCCTCCATGCTCTACGCCACTCCGGCTCGCATCCGTGAAGAGGTCGCCTCCATTCTGGCCGGTTTCGGTCACGGCAATGGCCACGTCTTCAACCTCGGCCACGGCATCCATCAGGATGTGAACCCGGAACACGCCGGCGTGTTCGTCAACGCGGTACACGAGCTCTCTGCCCAGTACCACGGCCGCTAAGGCCGGGGCGAGAGAAGAAGAGTTTGTTTGATATCCGGGGCCGTCAGGCCCCGTTTTACATTAAAAAATGGCGCTGCGACGACGAGCGCGTGGCGTCAGTGCAGGAGGCAAGATGAGCAGCAAGTCACTGGATTGGGGTATCGATCTTGGCGGTACCAAGTGTGAATGCGTGGTGCTGGATGGCGACGAGGTGCTGCTGCGCCACCGCATCCCCACCGAACGGGCGGGCGGTTATGAGCATATGATCGGCCAGATCGCCAAGCTGGTAGCTGAGTGCGCCGAGAAGATTGGCCAGCGCCCGATCGTCATCGGCATGGGCACGCCGGGGGCGCGGGATCCGCAGACCGGCCTGATGAAGAACTGCAACACCACCGAGCTCAATGGCAAGCCGTTCAAGGAGGATCTGGAGCGCAAGCTGGGCGTGCCGGTGCTGATCGCCAACGATGCCAACTGCTTCGCGCTGGCAGAAACCCATCTTGGCGCGGTACGCCAGCACCATCCCGATGCGAAAGTGGTGTTCGGCATCATCATGGGTACCGGGGTCGGCTCCGGCATTGTCATCAACGGCCGTATTCTCAATGGTCATCACGGTATCGCCGGCGAGTGGGGCCACAACGTGCTCTCCCCCGATGGCCCCGAGTGCTACTGCGGCAAGCACGGCTGCGTCGAGACCCTGATCAGCGGCCCGGCGCTGGAGGCGTGGTACGAGGCCAAGGCCAAACGTCGCCTCTCACTGGCTCAAATCGCGGCTGCCACCGCCCACGATCATGTGGCCAAGCTCACCATCGATCGGCTGCATCTGCTGTTTGGTCAGGCGCTGGCCAATGTGGTCAATATTCTCGACCCGGATGTTATTGTCATCGGCGGTGGGGTCGGTAACGTGCAGAGCCTCTACAGCGTGGGGCGGCAGACTATTTTGCCCTTCCTCTTTAATCCCCGTTTCAGTGCCCCCATTATTGCTCCAGCCCTTGGTGACAGTGCCGGGGTATTCGGGGCGGCCCTGCTGGCCCGTGGTGAATTCAAGGATGCCCTGCTGTCGTGAGCCGGGCCCGGGCAGCCGGTCGGCTGCTCTTTTCTCTAGCCCATGCGCTAGCAAATCAGTGGTAAGGAACTGGCTGCCAGATGATCAAGATTGCCATCAACGGTTACGGACGGATCGGCCGCAATGTACTGCGAGCCCTCTACGAGAGCGGGCGCGACAAGACCATCAAGATCGTCGCCATCAACGAGCTGGCGGCTCCCGAAGCCATGGTGCATCTGACCCGCTTCGATACCAGCCACGGCCGTTTTCACTATCCGGTGCAGCTGGCTGGCAACAGCATGCTGGTGGGGGAGGATCTCATCTCCCTGTTTGCCGAGCGGGATCCGTCGAACTTGCCGTGGCGGGCGCTGGGGGTGGATGTGGTACTCGACTGCACCGGGGTATTTGGCTCGCGGGCCGATGCCGAACTCCATCTGGCGGCGGGGGCGGGCAAGGTACTCTTCTCTCATCCGGCCGAAGCAGATGTGGACGCCACCATCGTCTACGGGGTCAACCATCAGGTGCTGACAGGGCGCGAGCGGATCGTCTCCAACGCCTCCTGTACCACCAACTGCGTGGTGCCGGTGATTGAAACATTGCATCGAGAATTCGAGATAAATTGTGGTACTATTACGACAATTCATTCGGCCATGCATGATCAGCAAGTCATCGATGCCTACCACAGTGACTTGCGCCGAACCCGCGCTGCCAGTCAGTCCATCATTCCGGTGGATACCAAGCTGGCAAAGGGGCTGGAGCGTATCCTGCCCCACTTCGCCGGCAAGTTCGAGGCGATCGCGGTGCGGGTGCCGACCATCAATGTAACAGCGATGGATCTGAGTATTACTGTTCGTAAAAAAGTGACAGTTAGTGACGTAAATCAAGCCCTGCAACGGGCATCCAGAGGTACATTACACGGTATTCTGGATTACACGGAAGAACCGCTGGTCTCCGTAGACTTCAATCATGATGCGCACTCATGCATCATTGATGGTACCCAGACCCGAGTGAGCGATGCCAACCTCGTCAAGATGTTGATGTGGTGCGATAACGAATGGGGCTTCGCAAACCGGATGCTGGATACCACCCGGGCCATGATGGTTGCAGGCTGAGCCTGCCCTGGGCGAAAGGTTACTGTTTTTAACATTACCTGGAAAATATAGAGGACTGAATATGTCTGTTATCAAGATGACTGACCTGGATCTGGCGGGCAAACGCGTTCTGATCCGTGCTGACCTGAACGTGCCGGTAAAAGACGGAAAGGTCACCTCCGATGCACGTATCGTCGCTACCCTGCCGACCATCAAGCTGGCTCTGGAAAAGGGCGCCAAGCTGATGATCACCTCCCACCTGGGTCGTCCGACCGAAGGCGAGTACAACGAAGAGTTCTCTCTGCTGCCGGTTGTCAACTATCTGAAAGACGCTCTGTCCTGCCCGGTTCGCCTGGCCAAGGATTACCTGGATGGCGTAGAAGTCGCTGCCGGTGAGCTGGTTGTGCTGGAAAACTGCCGTTTCAACAAAGGCGAGAAGAAGAACACCGAAGAGCTGGCCAAAAAATACGCCGCCCTGTGTGACGTCTTTGTAATGGATGCGTTCGGTACTGCTCACCGCGCCGAAGGCTCCACCTACGGTGTGGCTCAGTTCGCTCCGGTAGCTTGTGCCGGCCCGCTGCTGGCTGGTGAACTGGAAGCGCTGGGCAAAGCCATGCTGAAGCCCGAGCGCCCGATGGTTGCCATCGTTGGCGGCTCTAAGGTCTCCACCAAGCTGACCGTTCTGGAATCCCTCTCCAAAATCGCTGACCAGCTGGTTGTCGGTGGTGGCATCGCCAACACCTTCATCGCTGCTGCCGGTCACAACGTCGGCAAGTCCCTGTGCGAGCACGACCTGATCGACACTGCCAAGAAACTGGCTGCCGAGACCAACATTCCTGTGACCACCGACGTGGTTGTTGGTGCCGAGTTCTCCGAGTCCACTCCGGCGACCATCAAGTCTGTAAGCGATGTGACCGACGGCGACATGATCTTCGACATCGGCCCTGACTCTGCCAAGGCTCTGGCTGACATCATCATGAACGCCAAGACCATCCTGTGGAACGGCCCGGTTGGCGTGTTCGAGTTCGACCAGTTCGCTGAAGGCACCAAGATCATCGCCGAAGCCATCGCTGCTTCTCCGGCCTTCTCCATCGCTGGCGGTGGTGACACCCTGGCTGCCATCGACAAGTTCGGCATCGCTGACAAAGTCTCCTACATCTCCACTGGCGGCGGCGCCTTCCTGGAGTTCGTAGAAGGCAAGGTTCTGCCGGCTGTTGAGATTCTGGAACAGCGCGCCAAAGCCTAATTGACCCGGAACGGGGGGCAAAAGCCTCCCGTTTCGTTTATCATGTGCCCGCTGTGCCGGTTCATGATGAACCCCCCATTTTTTATTAACGGCATACGAGACAGGACGATTAAACATGTCTAAGAAAATTTTCGACTTCGTAAAACCCGGCGTGATCACTGGTGATGACGTTCAGAAAGTGTTCGCCATCGCTAAAGAGAACGGCTTCGCTCTGCCGGCCGTAAACTGCGTTGGTACCGACTCCGTGAACGCCGTACTGGAAGCTGCCGCCAAGGTTAAAGCGCCGGTTATCGTTCAGTTCTCCAACGGTGGTGCCGTGTTCACCGCTGGTAAGGGTCTGAAGCTGGAAGGTCAGAAAGCTGCCATCCTGGGTGCCATCTCCGGTGCCAAGCACGTTCACGCTGTTGCCGAAGCTTACGGCGTGCCGGTAATCCTGCACACCGACCACGCTGCCAAGAAGCTGCTGCCGTGGATCGACGGTCTGCTGGAAGCGGGCGAGAAGCACTTTGCTGAAACCGGCAAGCCGCTGTTCTCCTCCCACATGCTGGATCTGTCCGAAGAGTCTCTGGAAGAGAACATCGACATCTGCTGCGAGTACCTGACCCGCATGGCCAAGATGAACATGACTCTGGAGCTGGAACTGGGTTGCACCGGTGGCGAAGAAGACGGCGTCGACAACAGCCACATGGATCAGTCCGCTCTGTACACCCAGCCGGAAGATGTTGCTTACGCTTACGAGCGTCTGTCCAAGATCAGCCCGCGTTTCACCATCGCTGCCTCCTTCGGCAACGTACACGGTGTATACAAGCCGGGTAACGTCAAACTGACCCCGTCCATCCTAGACGCTTCCCAGAAGTACGTTTCCGAGAAGTTCGGCATCCCTGCCAAGTCTCTGGACTTCGTATTCCACGGTGGTTCAGGTTCCACTCTGGAAGAGATCCGCGAGTCCATCTCCTACGGCGTAGTGAAGATGAACATCGACACCGACACCCAGTGGGCAACCTGGGAAGGTCTGCTGAACTTCTACAAGAAGAACGAAGCTTACCTGCAAGGCCAGCTGGGCAACCCGGAAGGCGCCGACAAGCCGAACAAGAAGTACTACGATCCGCGCGTATGGTTGCGTGAAGGTCAGACTTCCATGATCGCTCGTCTGGAGAAAGCATTCTCCGACCTGAACGCCATCGACGTACTGTAATTCGTTACAACACCTTGATTGCATGAAAAGGCGCCCTTCGGGGCGCCTTTTGCATTTCTGTGATCCGCACCGGTTGGTGAGTGGAGGAGGAACTGGGTATTATCGAAACAACTTTGCTTATTTTATTAAACAATTTGCAACCAAGGCAGGATGCTGAGTATGCAGGCAGGAAAGCACAACGGATATCAGGAGCACGTCGCCTCCTACTACGCGGCCACCCGCAACGACTCGCAACTGTGGCCCGAGCTGGAGGGGGAGCACAAGGCTGACGTCTGCATCATTGGCGGCGGTTTCACCGGTCTGAATACCGCCATCAATCTGGCTGATGCCGGTTACAAGGTCGTCTTGCTGGAGGCCAACCGTATCGGCTGGGGCGCCTCCGGGCGCAACGGCGGTCAGCTTATTCGCGGTATCGGCCACGATACCAGCCAGTTTGCCCGCTGGATTGGCGAGCAAGGAGTGCGCGAGCTCGATTTGATGGGGTTGGAGGCGGTGCAACTGGTACGCGAGCGGGTCGAGCGTTTCAATATCGAGTGCGATCTCACCTGGGGTTACTGCGATCTGGCCACCCGTCAGCGCCATCTGACCGGCTTTGAAGAGGATCTCGACCATCTGGCGAGCCTCGGCTATGAGCATGAACTCAAGCTGGTGCCGCGGGAAGATATCCATAGCGTGGTGGGGTCGGATCGCTATATCGGCGGCCTCATCGACATGGGCTCCGGCCATCTCCATCCCCTCAATCTGGCGCTGGGCGAGGCGCGTGCCGCTGCCAGCCTCGGGGTTTCCCTGTTTGAACATTCCCGGGTGACCCATATCGAGTACGGCAAGCAGGTAGAGGTGACCACCGCCCACGGCCGGGTCACTGCCGACTATCTGGTGATCGGCTGCAACGCCTATCTCAATGACCTCAATCCGGAGCTGGGAGGGCGGGTGCTGCCGGCCGGTTCCTACATTCTCGCCACCGAGGTGCTCGATCGCCGCTTGCGCCAGCGCCTGCTGCCGCAAAACATGGCGGTATGCGATCAGAACGTAGCGCTCGACTACTACCGCCTCTCCGCCGACGGCCGCCTGCTGTTTGGCGGCGCCTGCAACTACTCCGGCCGGGATCCCCGCGATATCAAGGCCTTCATGCTACCCAAGTTGTTGCGGGTATTCCCCGAGCTGGCTGGCACTGCCATCGAGTTTCAGTGGGGCGGCATGATCGGGATCGGCGCCAACCGGCTGCCGCAGATTGGCCGCTTGAAGGAACACCCCAACGTGCTCTACGCCCAGGCCTATTCGGGTCACGGCCTCAACGCTACCCATATGGCGGGCAAGCTGGTAGCCGAGGCGATCCGCGGCGAAAGCCGGGGTTTCGATCTCTTTGCCAGCGTGCCCCATATCACCTTCCCCGGCGGCCCGGCGCTGCGCTCCCCGCTGCTGGCACTGGGAATGTTGTGGCACCGGATGAAGGATATCTTCTGACCCCCATTGTCAGCCTGCGCAGTGATGGCTGAACGTAGCCCTTTTTGCCAACCCCTTGTTTATAGCGGGTTGGCACTATCGTTCCGTCTGATAGACCAAAAGATGCATTTGCGCCAATCCCTTCCGGTTGGCGCTATCTTTTAGGTGTGAGAGCGGTTATCTGCCAAGGGGACGAGGGTGTGTCTGCTTGCCGGAATATTTGCCGAAAATGGCCAGAGGGCGGGGAGAGGAGGGCCAAGATGGACATAAATGTAGTCGCGTCAGGCGGGCTCAGCCCGCTGTCGCAACGGCAGGGTTCTCCCGCTGTGCAGGCACAGGAGCGGGCTGTAACTTCACCATCAACGGGCAGTGACAGCCTGGTGCGCGACCTTGGCGCCGTGCTGGATGAGCTCGGGTTGTCGTCGAAAGGGGAGGATCGCAGCGGGAGCAGCATCTCAATCAGAGATTCGCTGGAAGCATTCATCAACACCATGATGGGCTCCCTGCAACAGCAGCAGGAGCAACAGCTGGCATTGCAGCAACAACAGCGGCAAGAGCAGGAACAGCGCAAACTCGCCATCGCCGACAGCAGCGAAAACCCGCTCAAGCGGGATCTGGAGCGCCTGCTGGAGACGCTGGATCAGCAGGGCGGACAGGGAAAAGAGAGCGAGCAAGGCGCCGAGCGTGAAGCGGTCAACCCCTTGCAGAACCAGCTGACCAAGCTGCTGGAGAGCAGTGGTGCGGTAGAGAGCGGGGTCACCCTCAAGGAGGTGCTGTCAGGGTTGGCCAGCAAGTTGCCGAGCGAACCTGCCGAGCGAAAAGGGTATCGGGTCGATACCCAGGTTTGAGCTGGTTGGCAACAGCAGTCCAGTAGTTGCAGTGCGTAAGGGGCGGGCAGCCCTTTATTGGGCCGGTTCCGCCAGTCGCCACCCCTGTTCGTCCTTCATCATCCACACCTCGGCCTCTTGTGGCAGCACCTGGCCCGCCTCGAACTCGCCATATTTACGCTCGAGCTCCATCAGCCCCATCTCCTGCTGGAAGGGGCCAACCCGGTCGTAGACCAGATCCTCGTCGTGCAACACCTGTAACTGATCGAGCCCCTGTTTGAAGTGGAGCTGGTAACTCACCTTGACCAGATAGACCCCCTCCATCCGCTCCTGCTTGCCGAGGATGGTGAAGTCGCTGATTTCGAACAGGTTGGCGTCTGTCTCGGCCAGTAGCTTGGCGGTGACCTGCTGGCGGATATCCTCTTCACCGGGCCCTGCACTGCAGCCATAAAGCCAGAGGGCTAGCAGGGGGATGAACCACTTTTTCATCAAAACTCCGGACAAGTACAAAACGAGAGGGGCGATTGTGCCACGCGAATGCGCGGCGGCAAACCTCGGCTCACGGTTCCAGTGAACGTTCCAGCACGATGGCCTCGGCCCGATAACCAGCCAGCTCGCGGCGATAGCACTCGGTGAACCCTCTGCGCAGCCAGAAGGATAGAGCACTCTCATTGCTGGCAATCACTGACAGGCGAAGCCGGGTAGCCCCCCATGAGCTTGCCAGCGTGCAGGCGTGAAGATAGAGCGACTGACCACGGCCACTCCCTTGCCAGGGTTCCCCCACCAGTAACAGACCCAGATAGGCGGTGTCTGGATTGGGGTAGCCGCGCAGCAGATCAATGACAGCGGTGAGCTCTCCCTGCTCCCAGCGGCCGATGAGATGTTTGTCGGAGAGAGGCAGGCCGGGTGGGCAGGCGACAAGTTCCTCTTCTCCTGCCTGTGCAGAGAGAGGGTCATTGCTCACCGCCGCCTGATAGGAGGGGGCCTGCTCGAACAGCCGCTGCAAGGCTGGTGCATCGCTTGTCTGCAGCCGACGCAACTCAGTGTGCATCACTTACCATCTCGAGATGTTTGGCAAAGGGGATAGGCCCCATAAAACCGGTGACCCGCTGCCCTGTCAGCTCCTTGCCCTCGCGGTCGAAGAAGATCAGGGTCGGCAGCCCCAGCACATTGAGACTGTTGAGGAGCTCGATATCGGCATCGTCGTTGGCGGTAACATCCGCCTGCAGCAGCACCATCTGGCCGAAGCGCTCCCTCACCGTGGGATCGCTGAAGGTCTTGTGCTCGAACTCCTTGCAGGCGACGCACCAGTCGGCGTAGAGGTCGAGCAGCACCGGCTTGCCGCGGGCGGCGGCCAGCTGCACCTTGAGATCATCCAGCGTCTTGACGCGGATAAACTGCGGCGCCGTTTGACTGGCATCCGCCGTGGCGGCAGCAGGACCGGCCGGTTGCAGCAGATCCTTGCCCACTACCACGGCGCTGATCATCGCCAGCAACAGTACGAAGCCCCGCACGCTTTGGGCCACCGAGTGGGGTTGGTGCTGGTTGTGGTGATAGAGGTAGCCGCACAGCAGCAGCCCCCAGCCGAGCCAGGCGAGGGTAGTAACTTGATCGCTCCATAGCCGTGACAGCAGCAGGATCGGCACTGCCAGCAGGGCAAAACCAAACAGCTGCTTGATCACATCCATCCAGGCGCCCGCCTTGGGCAGTAGCTTGCCACCCGAGGTGCCGAGCAGCAGCAGCGGCAGCCCCATCCCCAGTGACAGCGCATAGAGCGCCGCCCCGCCGAGCCAGAGATCGCCGCTCTGGGCCACGTAGATCAGCGCCCCCGAGAGCGGCGCCGTGGTGCAGGGGGAGCAGACCAGCCCGGAGATCATCCCCATGATGGCGACCCCGACTACAGAGCCGCCCTGCTGGCGGTTGGAGAGACCGGAGAGCCGGGTCTGCAAACTGCTCGGCAGTTGCAGGGTGTAGAGTCCGAACATGGAGAGGGCCAGCAGCACGAACATCACCGAGAGGCCGATCAGCACATAGGGGTGTTGCAGAGCCGCCTGGAATTTCAGACCTGCCGAGGCCACTAACAGCCCCAGCAGGGTGTAGGTGACCGCCATCCCCTGCACATAGACCATGGAGAGCAGGAAGGCACGGCCGGTGGAGAGGCGATGGCCGGCGCCAGCGATGATGCCGGTCAGGATTGGGTACATGGGGAAGACGCAGGGGGTGAAGGCGAGCCCCAGCCCCAGTGCGAAGAAGGCGACGATGCTGAGCCAGAACCCCTGATGGCCGAGGGCAGCTGCCAGCTGATCTTGCTGGCTAACCGGTGCGACGCTTTGTGCCGTATCAGCAGTGGACGCTGTGGTTGCCGTGACCAGCGGGGCCACGTCGATCAGTTTGTCGGTCGGCGGGTAGCAGAGGCCGTCGGTGCAGCCCTGATAGCGCACCCGCAGGGTGGCATTTTCCCCCACCTCCTTTAGCGGCACAGCGATGCTCACCTGCTGGTAGTAGACCCGGGTCTTGCCGAAGAAGTCATCCTCGTGCTCGGTGCCTTCCGGCAGGGTCGGCTCGCTGAAGGTGAGGTTGTTCCCCTTGAAGCGCAGGCTATGGCGATAGAGGTAGTAGTCGTCGGCGATGTGGAGGGTCAGCAGCAGCTGATCGCCGCGCTGTTCGCTCTCGACCTGAAAGGCCTCATCGACCTGCAAAAATTTGGGCTTGGCATTGGCTTCAATGCCCAGCGAGCTGAGCAGATCGGCGCCGCTAGCGTGGGCTGGGGAGCTGCCCACCGCTGTCATCAGCAGGGCACAGAGCAGCAACAAAGGAGAGAGCAAGCGGGTGAACGTCATGAGGTCTCCCCATTGAGCCAGTCGAGATAGGCAGGTAGTCCGGCACTTACCGGCAGGGCCAGCAGCTCGGGCACCTCATAGGGGTGATTGGCTTGAATACATGCCTGCAGCTCGGCAAAGAGTGGCTGGCGGGATTTGATGATGAGCTGGATCTCGGTGGCGCGCTCTACCTTGCCTTGCCAACGATAGACGGAGGTAATGCCCGGCAGTTGATTAATGCAGGCGGCCAGCCGCTGGTTCAGCAGCTGTTCGCAGAGAAGGTCGGCACTGGTTTGATCTGGGCAGGTGCAGAGCACCACAATGGCGTCGGTCATAAAGCGGATCTTCACCTCGTTGGGGTAAACCGGGCAGGCGCCCTTGCCGTCTCATCCCTGTCTGCGGATGAAGGTGAAAAAAGCGCCCGAAAATCAGCGGCTACTATACCCCAGAGGCGCTTCAAATAGCATCTGTAGCCATTTGTGAGCCAGCGCCAAAAATTTGTGGGGGGCATGAGATAGACGCTGTCATGGGGACAGGGCAGAATGAGCTGGCTTGTTCCCAATTGACGTAAGGAAATGTATGACCCAACAGAATGAGCAGCAGAGAAACCGCATGTTGAGCCTGCTGCGCGAAGGTGAGCGCCGCATGTTGGTTCAATTGGCCGGGCTGCTGCGCACCACCGCCGATGAAATCAATGCCGAGCTGGAGAAAGAGGAGCTGATGGCCACCCTGGAGCAGCCCATCACGGTGGAGTATCTCAACGGCGTGGTGCAGCACCATCTGTTCGAGCGCAAACACAAGGGAGATATGGCGGTTGCCCAGCAGATCCTGAGCGATTATCAGAGCGAGCTGGAAGCGCTGCAGGTAGCTCAGGCCCAGCCTGAAGAGGCTGCCGCTGCCGACGAGAGCGGCGAAGAGCTCAAAGCCCAGGCTTGAGCGACGGGCAGGCCTGAATCCTTACCTCTGAATCAGCCGGCCTGCCAGCGCTGATCCCTGTTGCGGCCCCATCATGTCTGCCATGATGGGGCCGTGCCGTTTCTTCTGTTGCCTTCCCTTGTTGACCTTCACTTCTCGGTTTCAATCCAACTGATTCGTGCCTTAGCGCGCCTCTTGGGGCATGCCGTGCGGCACTTCGCGGGGGATGGGAAACACCTTGTCATAGCCCCAGTTGTAGACGAAGGCATAGATCAGGTAGAAGACGACGAAGCCCAGATCCAGCACCAGCGCCTCCAGCAGGCTGACGCTCAGCCACCAGGACATGACCGGCAGCGCGACGATCAGCAGACCGCCCTCAAAGCCGAAGGTATGCAGCACCCGTTGCCACAGGGTCTTGTGGGTATGGCCCTGATATTTCAGCAGCAGCTTGTCGACTCCGATGTTGTAGATGTAGTTCCAGACGGTGGCCAGCACCGAGAAGAACAGTGCCAGCGGGCCCATATGGTTGAGCCCGACCCCGGTAACCCAGCTGGCCAGCGGGGCGGCAATCAGCAGGCCAATGAATTCAAAGCCAATAGCATGGCGCAGGCGATCGTTACGGGTACGCATAAGTCACTCTCTCAATCAGGTTCATTCACGGATTGCAGGTTAATCTATAGAACTTTAGCGATAGATTCATGTTGGTATCCATCGCTAAAATAGATGGATGAGAGGGCTTGCCGGAGGGCCATAAGATGACGCCATCACTGGAACAACTGAGGATCTTGCTGGCGGCCGCCGAAACCGGCTCGTTTTCCGCTGCCGCCCGCAAGCTGGGCAAGGCGCAGTCGGTGGTGAGCAGCGCCATCGCCAATCTGGAGATCGATCTGGCGCTCACCCTGTTTGACCGCAGCGGCCGCTATCCGCAGCTGACGGAGGCGGGGGCCCGCATGGTGCAGGAGGCGGGGATCCTGCTGGCGCAGAGTGAACGATTGCAATCCATTGCCGGGGAGCTGGCGGCCGGGGTGGAGACGCGCCTCACTCTGGCCATTGATGATGACTCCCACCTGCCCTGGCTCGGCACCCTGCTGGAGGAGTTCGCCACTCGTTACCCGACCGTGGAGCTGGAGCTGCTCTTCCCGCTGATGGAAGATGTGACAGAGATGCTGGTGACCGGCCGGGCTCAGCTCGGGATCAGTTATCAGAAAGTGCATCCCCAGCGGGAGATTGTTGCCCATTCGCTGGGGGAGGTGACCATGCCGCTGGTGGTGTCACCGGATCATCCGCTGGCCCGCAAGCAGCCGCTGCGGGAGGTCGATCTGCAGGGGGCACGTCAGCTGATGGTCACCGGCCGACGGGAAGGGAGCGAGCGCCAGCGTTTTCGCATCTCGGCTCAGGTGTGGTGGGTCGAGGGGGATCTCGGGGTGCTGGAGCTGGTCAAGCGGGGCCTTGGCTGGTCCGCCATCCCGGAATTTCTGCTGCATCAGCCGCTGGCTCGCGGCGAAGTGGTGGTGCTGGAGCCGGACTTTATCGCCAGCCACGCGCTGGCGCTGGAGTTGCAGTGGCATCGCGCCCGCCCGCTGGGGCAGGCGGGGCGCTGGCTGAAGGAGGCACTGCTGGCGCGGGTGCCTCGCTAGCCGACCTTACTCGGTCAGGGCGTAAGGCAGGGGTTGCAGGGTGAGGCGGGAGCCTTCGTCCTGCTTGAGGCGGAATTGGGCGTCAGCCTCGGTATCTTTTGGTAGCACGGCGGTGAGCCACACCTGCCCGGCCTGTTGCCAGGCGTTGAGCACCATGCCGCTGCGACGCCAGTTGTCACCCAGTTGCAGCTCCAAGGTATCGCCGCTGGCAACTGGCTCGCCGCTAGTCCCCGCCAGCAGGAACAGGGCGCGGTTGTTGGCGCCGCGATACTTGGCGCGGGCCACCGTCTCCTGTCCCATGTAGCAGCCCTTGTTGAAGCTGATGCCGTCCAGTGCCTGCAGGTTGAGCATCTGCGGGATGAACTCCCCCTGATGCACCGCTTCCATGTGTGGCAGGCCCGCCTTGATCTCGAGCCCCCACCAGAGTGACTCGTCACCTTGCGGCAGGGCGTCGGCTTGCTGATTGCTTACCAGCAGCCAGCGATCCTGCTCAATCTTCACCGCCATGCCGCCGTCGATAAGACCGCTCTGCAGAAGGCCAAATTGCGCGGCGATCCACTCATCGCTGCCCGCACCGGCGATCCCGGTGGCGTGGCGTTCATCGGCGGCGATCTCGACCTTGGAGAAGACGGCAAATTTCTTCAGCTCCGGCAACTGACGCTCCAGTACAGAGGGGCTGGTCAGCAGCAGCAGGCTGTCGTCGAGACAGAGCAGGCGGAAATTGCTCCACAGCTTGCCCTTGGGATCACAGTGGCCACCCGGGGTCTGTTGCCCCGGTTGCAGGGCGTTGACATCACAGGTGACCTGACCTTGCAGATATTTGACGCGATCCTGGCCGCTGATACGGGTGATGGCCAGCTTGGTCAGGGGGAAGCGGGTCGGCTCGGCAGGAAAAACAGGTGGTTGCAGGCTCACGATGGTATTCCAGAGAGAAAGTATGTGAGCTGCATGGTAAAGACGTAACTAATGTTTGTCAGCCGGAAAATCCAGCTGGTACCATCCCCCGGTCTTTGTAAGGAGAGTGCCATGTTGAGCCCAGTTGAAAAATCCCGCCTGAAGTGGGCCTGCCGTCGCGGTATGCTCGAGCTGGATGTGATCTTTATGCCCTTTTTCGAACACGAGTTCGACGCCCTGAGTGAAGCCGATCAGCAGACCTTTATCCGCCTGCTGGCGAGCGACGATCCGGATCTGTTCAAATGGTGCATGGGTCATGGTGTCCCTGCCGATCCCGCATTTGCCGCCATGATCCCGATGATCCTGGAGCGCAATCAGGCGCGCCACGACCGCCAGGGGTAATACCGTGGAGCGGGTGATCATGACAGTTCACCCCTCCCGCCATCAGCAATATTTGCTGGTGGCCCTCTTTCTGTTGCTGCTCTGGCCGGTGGCTGGCCTGATTGCCGGTTGGCAGTGGGCGCTGTTGCTGCCCGTCTGGCTGGTGGTGCTCTGGCTGAGCTGGCGGGCGCTTGCCGAGCCCCCGTTCGAGCTTGTCTGGGATGGCCAGTGGCTACAGTGGCAAGGTCGTCGCTATCAGCTCGACAAGAAAAGCCGCATTCTGCCCGGTGTGCTCAGGCTAGCGCTTTGTCCCGATCCGCAAGAGAGTGGAGCCGTGTCGCCACGGCAACTGTGGCTCTTCTCCGATGCCCTTCCCCCCGAACATTACCGCCTGCTGGCGCGAGCCATCCACTTTCTGCCGTCCCGGCGCTGACGCCTGCTTTCCGTGATGACCATGCGCTGATTTATCGCGATAAGCTGCTGCCATGTGGCTGGCGACACTCTTTTTGTGGCTGAAAAGCGGTTGAAAACAAGTGACCCCGCCGGGGCGGGGTCACTGATTGCTGCAACGCTTGGCGGGAAGGGGATTAATCCCGCTCCGGGGTCAGTACGGTTGGCTTGGAGTCCGGCAGCATATCCGGATGATCCAGGTTGTAGTGCAGGCCGCGGGACTCCTTGCGCTGCAGGGCGCAGTTGACGATAAGCTCGGCCACCTGCAGCAGGTTGCGCAGCTCCAGCAGGTTGTTGGAGACGCGGAAGTTGGCGTAGTACTCCTGCACCTCCTGCTTGAGCAGGTCGATGCGGCGCTTGGCGCGGGCCAGGCGTTTGTTGGTACGCACTATCCCCACGTAGTCCCACATCATCAGCCTCAGCTCATGCCAGTTGTGCTGGATCACCACCAGTTCGTCGGAATCTTCCACTTTGCTCTCGTCCCATACCGGCAGGCGCGGCGGCTCCACGCTCATCGGCAGCTTGGCCAGAATATCGGCCCCTGCCTGATGGGCATAGACCACGCATTCCAGCAAGGAGTTGGAGGCCATGCGGTTGGCGCCGTGCAGACCGGTGTAGGTCACTTCGCCGATGGCATAGAGGCCGGGGATATCGGTCTGGCCGTTGTTGTCGATCATCACGCCGCCACAGGTGTAGTGGGCGGCCGGCACGATGGGCATCGGCTCCTTGGTGATGTCGATGCCAACCGCGAGGCAACGCTCATAAATGGTCGGGAAGTGCTTGATGATGAAATCGGCCGGTTTGTGGCTGATATCCAGATACATGCAGTCCGCCCCGAGCCGCTTCATCTCGTGGTCGATGGCGCGGGCGACGATGTCGCGCGGCGCCAGCTCGGCCCGCTCGTCAAACTCCGGCATAAAGCGGCTGCCGTCCGGGCGGCGCAGATAGGCCCCCTCGCCACGCAGCGCTTCGGTCAGCAGGAAGTTGGGGTCGTCCGGGTGGAACAGGCTGGTGGGGTGGAACTGGTTGAACTCCAGGTTCGCCACCCGGCAGCCGGCCCTCCATGCCATGGCGATGCCATCGCCAGAGCTCACATCCGGGTTGGAGGTGTACTGGTAGACCTTGGAGGCCCCACCGGTGGCCAGCGCCACGAAACGGGCACGGATCACCTCGACCTGCTCGGCGTTACGGTTCCAGACGTAGGCGCCCAGTACCTTGTTGCCCGGCAGGTTGAGCTTGCGGGTGGTGATGAGGTCGACCGCGTTGAAGCGCTCCATCAGCTGGATATTGGGGTGAGCGCGCACCTGATCGATCAGGGTCAGCTGCACCGCCTTGCCGGTGGCATCCGCCGCGTGGAAGATGCGGCGATGGCTGTGGCCTCCTTCGCGGGTGAGGTGGTATTGGGACTCGCCGTCGGCGTTCTCCTCCTGATCGAAGGGGACCCCTTGCTGAATGAGCCACTGGATGGACTCGCGGGCGTGGCGAGCGGTGAACTCCACCACTGCCGGGTCACACAACCCGGCGCCCGCGTTGAGCGTGTCGCTCACGTGGGATTCGATGCTGTCGGTTTCGTCGAAAACGGCAGCGATGCCTCCTTGCGCATAGAAAGTGGCCCCTTCACTGATGGGCCCCTTGCTCAGAACCAGGACTTTGGCGTGGTCTGCCAATCGCAACGCGAGGGACAAACCAGCGGCACCGCTGCCAATGATCAGTACATCGCAAAGGTATTCAACACTTGCTTTCATAAGTATCATTGGCCTGGATTAAGAACTGGCACCATGGTAGCCCAAGCGAGGGCGAGGATGCAGCCTGCATCACATTTTTTTCAATTGAAGCGAACTTTCTCTGATTCTCCCTGTCTGAACTTGTGCGCTTAGGAAGGGCCGGAAAAGAAAAACGATAACCTGATGGGGGTTTTACGGCTCTGATGAGCGACCAGAATCTACTGGACGAACAGCTGGTTGAACGGGTCCAGCGCGGCGATAAAGCAGCTTTCAACCTGTTGGTAAAAAAATACCAGCATAAGGTGGTCAACCTGGTTGCCAGGTATGTCAACAATCCCGGTGATGTGCCCGATGTGGCGCAAGAGGCCTTTATAAAAGCCTACCGTGCATTGCCGACATTCCGTGGCGAAAGTGCTTTTTACACCTGGTTGTACCGAATTGCCGTGAACACGGCGAAGAATTATCTCACCTCCCAGGGGCGCAGGCCGCCCAGCAGTGATGTGGAGGCTGACGAAGCGGAGTCTTATGGTGGTGGTGAAGCCTTGCAAGAGGTTTCAACCCCCGAAAACCTGGCGCTGACTGACGAGATCAAACGCACCGTGTTTTCAGCCATAGAGGCATTGCCGGAAGACCTGAGGACAGCTATCACCCTTCGCGAACTGGAAGGGCTGAGCTACGAAGAGATTGCCGAAATCATGGATTGCCCTGTGGGTACGGTCAGATCCCGTATCTTCCGGGCGAGGGAAGCAATCGATAAAAAGCTGCAACCTCTGATCGAGAATTAACTGGGGAAAGACGGGTTAACTTATGGCAAATAAAGAGCAAATCTCTGCCCTGATGGATGGTGACCTGAGTGACGCAGAGGTACTGAACGAGCTGGAGATGGACTCCGACTTGCAAGATACCTGGGGTCGTTACCACCTGATCGGCGATGCCATGCGGGGTGACCTGCCGGTCAATCTGCAACTGGATCTCAGTGACAGCATCATGGCTGCGCTGGAGGATGAGCCCACCATACTGGCACCCAAGCCGGTCGAGACGGCTCCCGTGCTGCAACCTGTCGTTGCGCCGGTCAAGACAGATGCCAATGTGGTTCCGTTGTTCCGCCGTGTCGGTCAGCAACTGGGTCAATATGCCATTGCGGCATCTGTGGCCGCTGCCGTTATCTTCGGGGTGCAGCAGTATCAGGGACAGGATGGCGTTCCGGCCAATCCGGTGCTCAATACCATTCCAATCGGTGGCAGTGCGGCGCCGGTGAGTGTTCACTATCCGCAACAGGATGGCGCCCGTGCCCGTCAGCAAGGGCTGACCGAACAGCAGATGCAGGAGCAGCGGGAGCGGATTAACGCCTTCTTGCGTGACCACCAGTTGCAGCAGCGCCTGTTGCAAGACAGACAGATCCAACAATAACGAATTGTCAGGGATACAAACGTGCGCCAGTCCAGCCGTATTTTGCTGGCCTCTCTCCTGCTGATTAGTGCCAAGGCCTCGGCCGACGATAAGTCGGCCGAGGCCTTGTTGCAGCAGATGCAGAGTGCCGTGCAGCAACAGAATTTCGAGTTGTCCATGGTCAAGGCCCGTCAGGGGCGTCTTGAACCGATCCGGATCAGCCATGCCGTGATCAACGGCAAGGAAGTGGCCCACCTCAGTTACCTCGACGGCAAGGCGATCGAGTATCTCCAGCGCCAGAACGAATACACCTTCTTTGAAAACAGCCACGATCCCTACACCCTGAAGGATGCCCGCTTCCCCGGCATCTGGTCGACCCTGGTGAAGATGCCGCTGGCGCAGGTGCTGGAGAGCTATGATCCAGTGCTGGCAGGTCGCAGCCGGGTCGCCGGTGTGGTGGCACAGGTGGTGAGGCTGGTGCCTAAAGAGGCCGACAAATATGGTTTCGTGCTCTGGATTGACGAGCAGAGCCACTTGCTGCTGCGGATCGACATGGTCGAGCGGGAAGGCAATCTGGTGGAGCAGGTACTTGGTGTCGAACTGGATCTGCAGAGCAAACCTGCCCCCTGGCTGGTGAAGCTGGCCAACAGCAAGCAGCCTCCGGCGCTGGCGCTGGAGGATGCCTATCCGGCGCCGCAACAGCAGTTGAACTGGCAGATCACCTGGCTGCCCGATGGCTTCAAGGTGCTGTCGCAAGACCGGCACCAGCTGGTGACCACCAGTATGCCGGTGGATTATATGATGCTCTCCGACGGGCTGGTGGATCTCTCGGTCTACGTCTCCCGGGTCGATCCCAAGCAGGCGGTGCGCCAGCAGCTGATCCGCCAGGGGGCGACCTCGCTGGTGAGCTATGTCAACGAGGTGGGGGTCGAGATCACCGTGGTCGGCGAGGTGCCTGCCGAAACCGCCAAGCGCATCGCCGAATCGGTCCAGCCGCTGGCCCGCAACGAAGCGGTGCAGTAACGGGGGATGCGGGGTTGTTCCCCGCTTGCCGAGCGTGGCGAGTCGTGGTCAGATCCCCTGATTGTGTGAACCCGAGGTGTTGCCGTGAATGAGATGAGTGAAGAGCTGGCGACTGTGGTGGCCATTGAGGGTGACCATGCCTGGGTGGAATGTGAGCGTCGCTCCGCCTGCAGTGGTTGTCAGCAGCAATCCAACTGCGGTACCGGCACCGTGGCCGAGGCGTTTCCCCTGAAAGCTCCCCGCTTGCGAGTCAGGCTGACCGCCGAGGTGCGGGTTGGCCAGCAAGTGAGGCTCGGTATCCCGCAAGAGAGTCTGCTGCGCGGGGCGGCGCTGGTCTATGTGCTGCCGCTTTTTTGTCTGTTGGCCGGCGCCTTGCTGGGGCAGCTCTGGCTGGCACCGCTGCTCTCGGGCGGGGAGGGAATTACCATTCTCTGCTGCCTGCTGGGGGGCGTGCTGGGCTTTTTACTGGTTCGTTACTTTTCCAACCGCCTGGATCAGGGGCGCTACGGCCCGCAGATGCTCGGCGTCGTGGTCCCTGTCCGCATCCTCCCCTGACCGAACAGGCGCTATTTCACTGGCGCTGGCGACTAAAGAATGGCCGTCAGCCGGGTTATCCAGTAAAATCGCGCCTCCATAACTGACCTTAACTAATTTTGAGTGACTCTTGCTCGATGAAACACATTCGTAACTTTTCGATTATTGCGCACATCGACCACGGTAAATCGACCCTGTCGGACCGTCTGATCCAGACTTGCGGTGGCTTGTCCGACCGCGAGATGCAGGCTCAGGTGCTTGACTCCATGGATCTGGAGCGCGAGCGCGGCATTACCATCAAAGCACAGAGTGTGACCCTGAACTACCAGGCACAAGACGGTAACACCTACCAGCTGAACTTTATCGACACCCCGGGCCACGTGGATTTCTCCTACGAGGTCTCCCGCTCTTTGGCGGCCTGTGAAGGGGCGCTGCTGGTGGTGGATGCCGGCCAGGGGGTTGAGGCACAGACTCTGGCCAACTGCTACACCGCCATGGAAATGGATCTGGAAGTGGTGCCGGTGCTGAACAAGATTGACCTGCCGGCCGCAGAACCCGAGCGGGTTGCCGAGGAGATCGAAGACATCGTCGGTATCGACGCGGTCGATGCGGTGCGCTGCTCCGCCAAGACCGGCCTGGGTGTTGATCTGGTGCTGGAAGAGATCGTCGCCAAGATCCCGGCGCCGGAAGGTGACCCGGATGCCCCGCTGCAGGCGCTGATCATCGACTCCTGGTTCGACTCCTATCTGGGCGTTGTCTCTTTGGTGCGGATCAAGAATGGTTCCCTGAAGAAGAACGACAAGATCAAGGTGATGAGCACCGGTCAGGTGTGGGGTGTCGATCGTATCGGTATCTTCACGCCCAAGCAGGTGGATACCCAGGGGCTGGGCTGTGGCGAGGTAGGTTGGGTTGTCTGCGGCATCAAGGACATCCACGGCGCGCCGGTGGGCGATACCCTGACTCAGGCCAAGAACGGTGCCGACAAGGCGCTGGCTGGCTTCAAGAAGGTGAAG
Organism: Aeromonas sp. HMWF017; assembly: GCF_003061465.1. NCBI lineage: Bacteria > Pseudomonadati > Pseudomonadota > Gammaproteobacteria > Aeromonadales > Aeromonadaceae > Aeromonas > Aeromonas sp. HMWF017. The sequence goes on along the minus strand of NZ_QAJD01000095.1, from coordinate 13,965 downwards.
CCGCAGGTTTATGCAGGTCTGTTCCCCATCTCCAGCGATGACTACGAGTCGTTCCGTGACGCCCTCGACAAGCTCTCCCTGAACGATGCCTCCCTGTTCTTCGAACCGGAGAGCTCCACGGCGCTGGGCTTCGGCTTCCGTTGCGGCTTCCTCGGCATGCTGCACATGGAGATCATTCAGGAGCGTCTGGAGCGTGAATACGATCTGGATCTGATCACCACGGCGCCGACCGTAGTGTACGAGATCGAGCTGACCGACGGTTCCACCATCCACATCGACAGCCCGGCCCAGATGCCTGCCATCACCAGCATCAAGGAGATGCGCGAGCCGATCGCCGAGTGTCATATCCTGCTGCCGCAGGAGTACATGGGCAACGTGATCACCCTCTGTATCGAGAAGCGTGGCGTGCAGACCAACATGGTCTACCACGGCAAGCAGGTGGCACTGACCTATGAAATCCCGATGGCGGAAGTGGTGCTCGACTTCTTCGACCGTCTGAAATCCACCAGTCGTGGTTACGCCTCGCTGGACTATGGCTTCAAGCGTTTCGAAACCTCCGACATGGTCCGTCTGGATATCATGATCAACGGTGAGCGCGTCGATGCCTTGGCTATCATCACCCACAAGGACAACGCCCAGTATCGCGGTCGTCAGGTGGTGGAGAAGATGCGCGAGCTGATCCCGCGCCAGATGTTTGATATCGCCATTCAGGCGGCCATCGGCAACCAGATCATCGCTCGCAGCACCGTCAAGGCTCTGCGTAAAGACGTAACCGCCAAGTGCTACGGTGGTGACGTGAGTCGTAAGAAGAAACTGCTGAACAAGCAGAAAGAAGGTAAGAAGCGGATGAAGTCTCTCGGCCGTGTCGACGTGCCGCAGGAAGCCTTCCTCGCGATTCTCCACGTCGGAAAGGATTAATAGATGGCAAGCACGTTTTCCCTGATCCTGGTGGTGGTCTGCGCGATCACCGGTGTTATCTGGTGTCTGGACAAGATGATTTGGTCCAAGCAGCGCGCCGCCAAGATTGCCGTGGCTCGTGCCCATGGCGGTGCCCACCTGGATGAGAAGACCCTGGCCAAGGTCGCCCCCGTGCCGGTCTGGATTGAGCAGACCGCCGGGGTCTTCCCGGTCATCACCTTTGTGCTGATCCTGCGTTCGTTCATTTTTGAACCGTTCCAGATCCCGTCAGGTTCCATGATGCCCACCCTGCTGGTGGGCGACTTTATCCTGGTGGAAAAATTTGCCTATGGTCTGCGGGATCCGGTGACCAACACCAAGTTCCTCGAGACCGGCGAGCCCAAACGCGGCGACGTGGTGGTGTTCAAGTATCCCCTTGAACCGCGCGTTGACTACATCAAGCGGGTCGTCGGCATGCCGGGTGATAGGGTCATCTATCGCAACAAGGAGCTGATGATCCGGCCCAAGTGCGAAGAGCAGGAAGGGAAAACGTGCCCGGGCTTCAAGAAGCTCGACGTCAAGTTTGAACAAAGAGGCGAATTTACCCAGATGGGGATCCCCCTTGACCGCTATACCGAGCAGTTGGGTGATGTCTCCCACGAGACCCTGCGCAATCCGCTGATGCCCGACATGGTTGGCCGTTACTATCGCCAGCCCGGCACCTACCCCGACGAATGGGTCGTACCGGAAGGCCAGTATTTCGTGATGGGCGACAACCGCGACAACAGCACCGACAGCCGATTCTGGGGCTTTGTGCCCGAGCAGAATCTGGTCGGCAAGGCGGTCGCTATCTGGATAAGTTTTGAATTCGAGCGCGAAGAAGGCTCCCTGCTGCCAAGTTGGGTACCGACAGGTGTGCGCTTCAACCGCATTGGCGGAATCAAGTAAATGAATATCAAGATGAACAGACTGCAGTCCCGTCTCGGGCATGTCTTTGCGGATCTGGAACTGCTGACCCGGGCGCTGACTCACCGCAGCGCCGGTTCCCGTCACAATGAACGACTGGAATTTCTGGGTGACTCGATTTTGAGTCTGGTGATTGCCGACGATCTGTTCCACCGCTTCCCGCAAGCGGCGGAAGGTGATCTCAGCCGGATGCGCGCCACCCTGGTGCGCGAGAAGACCCTGGCCGAACTGGGCCGGGAGTTTGACCTCGGGGATCACCTGATCCTCGGTCCCGGCGAACTCAAGAGCGGCGGTTTTCGCCGCGAATCCATTCTGGCCGACACGGTCGAGGCGGTGATCGGTGCCGTCTATCTGGATACCAATCTTGAGACGGTGCGGACACTGCTGCTGAGCTGGTATGCCAGCCGCCTGGAAGAGATCAAGCCGGGCATCGAGCAGAAAGATCCCAAGACCCGTCTGCAAGAAATTTTGCAGGGAAGCCGCAAATCCCTGCCGACCTACACTGTGACCAACGTCAAGGGCGAGGCCCACAACCAGGAGTTCACTGTCCAGTGTGACGTGGAAGGTCTGGATGGTCCCCTCGTCGGGGTCGGCACCAGTCGTCGCAAGGCCGAACAGGCCGCGGCGCAGCAAGCATTGGAAAAACTGTCATGACAGATACCACCTACTGCGGCTTTGTTGCCATCGTGGGCCGCCCGAATGTGGGCAAGTCCACCCTGCTCAACAAGCTGCTTGGCCAGAAGGTCAGCATCACCTCGAAGAAGCCCCAGACCACCCGTCACCGGATTTTGGGGATCGATACCGAGGATAACTACCAGACCATCTATGTCGACACCCCGGGTCTGCACATTGAAGAGAAACGGGCTATCAACCGTCTGATGAACCGTGCCGCCACCAGTTCGCTGGGTGATGTGGCCATGGTGGTGTTCATGGTCGACGGTACCCACTGGACCAAAGACGACGAGATGGTGCTGGGCAAGCTGCGCAATCTCAAGTGCCCGGTGGTGCTGGCGGTCAACAAGATCGACAACGTCAAAGAGAAAGAAGATCTGCTGCCCCACCTCGAGTGGCTGGGCCAACAGATGAACTTCGCCCATATTCTGCCCATCAGTGCCGAAAAGGGCACCAACGTGGAGAAGATCCGCGAGTGGGCCAAGGATCTGCTGCCGGAAAACGTCCATTTCTTCCCGGAAGATTACGTGACCGACCGCTCCTCCCGCTTTATGGCCTCCGAAATCATCCGCGAGAAGCTGATGCGCTTTACCGGTGAGGAGCTGCCCTACTCGGTGACGGTGGAGATCGAGCGCTTCAAGGTGGAAGAGAACGGCCTCTACCACATCCACGGCCTCATTCTGGTCGAGCGCGATGGCCAGAAGAAGATGGTTATAGGCAACAAGGGCGAGAAGATCAAAACCATCGGCACCGAGGCGCGCCTCGACATGGAACGTCTGTTCCAGAACAAGGTGCACCTCGAGCTGTGGGTCAAGGTCAAGTCGGGCTGGGCTGATGATGAGCGCGCCCTGCGCAGCCTCGGGTATGGCGACGACTGATTGCTGACCCCGGCTTTCGTCATCCACAGTCGGCCCTATCGGGAGACCAGCCAGCTGGTCGAGGTCTTCACCCAGGATAGTGGCCGATTTACTCTGGTGGCTCGCGGTTCTCGCGGGCCACGCTCCCCTCTCAAGGGGCTGCTGCAACCCTTTACCCTGCTCACCATCGCCTGGCGCGGCAAGGGCGATCTCAAGAACCTCACCCAGGTCGAATGCCCGGATCACTCCCTGCGTCTCGGCGGCGATCGCCTCTTCTACGGCCTCTATCTCAACGAGCTGGTCTACTACCTGCTGGAAGCGCACACCCCGTTCCCCGAAGTGTTCGATGCCTATGCCCGTGCCATCATGGCGCTGGCCGACGGCGAGACGCCGGAGCTGCCGCTGCGCCGCTTCGAGTTCCTGCTGTTGCAGGCGCTCGGCTATGCGGTGGATTTCGAATACACGGCGGATGACGAGTCGCCCATCGAGCCGACCCTGCTCTATGGCTTCGAGCGTGAATTGGGCTTTGTTGCTTGCGAGCGGGCGCCGGATCCCCGTACCCTGTTTCTCGGTGCCCACCTGCTCGCCTTTGCCGAGGGACGTTTCGATACCCCTCCCTTGCTGCAGGCGGCCAAACGTTTCAGCCGACTGGCACTGCAACCCTATCTGGGCAAGCGCCAGCTAAAGAGCCGGGAGCTGTTTTTAAAACGCAAAGCCAGTATGCAAGGCTGACACAGATTACAGACATACGGATATTGGCGCGGTGTGATTCGCTGACCGCGCAGTCAACAGATGAAGAGTTTCAAGGAGTTCTCAATGAGTGAAATCTATCTGGGTGTGAACATCGACCATATCGCCACCCTGCGCAACGCCCGTGGCACCCAGTATCCTGATCCGGTACAGGCCGCCTTCGTGGCCGAGCAGGCCGGGGCCGATGGCATTACCGTGCATCTGCGTGAAGATCGCCGCCACATCACCGACCGCGATGTGGAGATCCTGCGCCAGACTATCCAGACCAGAATGAACCTGGAGATGGCAGTGACCGAAGAGATGATCGGCATCGCCTGCCGCATCAAGCCCCACTTCGTCTGTCTGGTGCCGGAGAAGCGCACCGAAGTGACCACCGAGGGCGGTCTGGACGTGGCCGGTCAGCTGGACAAGGTGACTGACGCTGTTGCCCGCCTCTCCGCTGTGGGGGCCCAGGTATCCCTCTTTATCGATGCCGATCCCATCCAGATCGATGCGGCCGCCGAGAGTGGCGCCCCCTTTATCGAGATCCACACTGGCCGTTATGCCGATGCCACCACAGATGCCGAGCGCAACGCCGAGTTCAAGCGTATCGCCGCCGGTGCCTCCTATGCCGCTGGCAAGGGGCTCAAGGTCAATGCCGGCCACGGTCTGCACTACCACAACGTCAAGGCCATCGCCGCCATCCCCGAGCTCTATGAGCTCAACATCGGCCACGCCATCATCGGCCGCGCCGCCTTCGATGGTCTGGCCAAGGCCGTGAGCGATATGCGCCTGCTGATGCAGGAAGCCCGTCAGGGGATCTGAGTTGCAAAATAGGCCCGCGGCCTGAGACTGGCCGCTAGAAATAACAAGGGACGCCACGGCGTCCTTTGTTGTTTCTCGCTGAACCAAGTCAATCACGGCATGGCGATTCAACTCTCGTGATCACAGCTTTCCATCGCTCATACACATACGGATTTTCGCCTCGACTACTTCCTCCATGGCGGCCATGGCGGGCACCAGATACTGGCGCGGGTCGCTGGCATCCGGATGAGAGCCAAGGAAGGCTTTCATCGCATCGGTGAAGGCTATCTTCAGTTCGGTCGCAACGTTAACCTTGCAGATCCCGAGTTCGATGCAGCTGCGCACATCGGCTTCCGGCACACCGGAGGCACCGTGCAGCACCAGCGGAATATCCACCTGTTCGCGAATAGCGGCGAGGCGGGCGAAGTCCAGACGGGGCTCCTCCTTGTAGAGGCCGTGGGCGGTGCCGATGGCCACCGCCAGCGAGTCGATACCGGTACGGCGGACAAACTCGGCTGCTTTCAACGGGTCGGTAAATTTGGCATTTGCGGCATCGACAATAAGGTCATCTTCCTGACCGCCCAGCTGGCCCAGTTCGGCTTCGACACTGGCGCCCATGCGGTGACAGTAGGTAACTACGCTACGCACCTTTTCGATGTTCTCTTCAAACGGAAAGTGCGAGGCATCGATCATGGCCGAGCGAATACCCGCTTCGACCTTGTTATGGATGTCCTGCTCGTCTTCGTGGTGATCCAGATGCAGCACTAGCGGAATGCGGTACTCATGGGCAGCTGCCTGACAGATGGAGACCAGATACTCGACCCCGGCATGGCGATAGGTACCCGGGGTGCCAGCCAAAATCACCGGAGAGCGCATGCGAGCGGCGGTGCGAGCCACCACCTGCACGGTTTCCAGGTTGTGGATGTTGAAAGCAGGTACGGCGTAGCCGCGGCGCTGGGCATCTTTGAGCATTTCATGGGAAGAGATCAGATACATAGTGACTCCTGAGCGTCCTGATTGACGCGAGATCCTGAGAAAAGGGAGGAGAGCTGAGTCGGGTTTATCTCCCGGCCAGCCACCCAGATGTGTTGTTGATTGAGTTCAGTGGTGAGGGCGAGCAGGTTGGCCTTTTTGCCAACCGCTAGTGAACCGAGGCGATCGGCAATGCCGAGCATCTTTGCTGGTGCCAGCGAGGCCATTGTGATGGCTTCATCGAGCGGCACCTCCGCCAGCTGCACCATGTTGCGTACGGCGCCAAGCAGGGTGAGGGTGCTGCCCGCCAGGCCACCGGCCTCGGTGCGAACCACACCCTCTTTCATTTCGACCCGATAGTTGCCGAGCAGATAGTGACCGTCTGGCATACCTGCGGCGCGCATCGCATCGGTGACCAGCAGTAGGCGTTGGCCAGCACAGCAGTGACAGAGCTTGAGCACGCTCGGGTGGACGTGATGGCCATCGGCGATCAGCTCCAGCCAGGCTGCAGGATGGACAAGGCCCGCACCGACCATGCCGGGTTCGCGGTGGTGCAGGCCGCGCATGCCGTTGAAGCAGTGCACCAGCCCGGAGGCACCCGCCGCCAGTGCCGCCATGGTGGTGTCGTGATCCGCTGCCGAGTGGCCCAGCATCACACGCACACCGTTTGCGGCAAGATGGTGAATGGCAGTGATGGCGTTGGGCTTTTCCGGTGCCAGCGCGACCACCTTCAGGCTGCTGCGCGCCAGCTGTTGCAGATGGTTCAGTTCGGCAATATCCAGCTCACGAAACAGCGCCTGATCGTGGGCACCCTTGTTGTCCGGAGTGAAGTAGGGGCCTTCCAGATAGCAGCCGAGCAGCTCGGCGCCCGGCATGCCGCGGGCAACGCCATCGGCAATCCGGACAAGGGCTTGCTCTATCTCGGTGAGTGGGGCGGTGACCGTAGTGGCAAGAAAAGCGCCGACCCCTTCTGCCGCCTTGGCCATCGACAAGGTTGCCAGCGCGCCCTCATCGTTATCCATGACATCGACGCCCGCACCGCCGTGGACATGACCGTCGATCAGCGCAGGTACCAGCAGCTCGACATCTCGCGCCGGATCGCCATCCGTGATGGGGTCGATGGCGGTGATGATGCCCCCTTCATGGGTCAGCTCCTGATGTTCCAGCCAACCCTGTTCGGTCAGCAGGCGACGGGCACGGATCCGTGAGGCCATCAGATGCCCTCCTCGACGAGAGCGGTATCAGCCTGATGCTCTTTGCTCATCTCATCCGCCAGCGAGGTGAGACCCCGGTGGCCGCAATCAAGGGCCTGCCGGCGGAATTCACGGGCGCTGAGTCCATCGCGCTCCAGCGCCATCTCCAGCAGCAGTTGCAGGTTGGTACCGGTAATAACCTCCCGCTCTGGCTGGTGCAGTGAGAGGGTTGAGGCGACCCGAAACGGGGTGCCGCCGAGCAGGTCGGTCAGGAAGACCACGTCATCCCCCTTGTCGACCTCTGCCAGCGCCGCTTCGCACTGTGCCTGTAGCAGGGCGGTGGTGGAGCTCTCGGGAAAGTCGATGGCGATAACCGCTTCCTGTTCGCCGAGGATCTGCAGCATGGCGCGCTCCAGACCGCTGGCGAAACCGCCATGACCACAAATAATGATGCCCAACATAGTCTGTTCCTTTACTGCAAAGGGGGCCGGCTTGCTGCCGGCTCCGGATTAGAGGAAACCGGCGAACTTGCCGACGATACCGAGTACCACCGTGATGACGATGAGGCGCAGCGGGCTCCAGCCTTTGCGGATCAGGGCGTACATCGCCAGGGTGTAGAGCAGCGGCAGGAAGGCGGGCATCAGCTTGTCGAGCACATCCGCCTGCAGTTTGACGACTGCATCACCGGCAGTGATCTCCAGCGTGGTGCCAAGACGCACATAGGTGGCGACCAGCGCGCCGATCACCGTCATACCGACGATGGAGGCGGCATGGCCCACCTTGCGGGTATTGGCCTTGATGACCGGAATGGCCGCTACCCCCATGCGGTAGGCGTAGTGCGCCAGACCAAAACGCAGGCCGAAGTGGACCACGTTGAACAGCAGGAAGAAGACCACGGCACCCATGATGGAGCCTTGCAGCGCCAGGTCTGCCCCGATGCCGCCACAGATGGGGAGCAGGGTGAGCCAGAACATGGCATCGCCAATCCCGCCGAGCGGTGCGCCTACGGCAATCTTGGTGCTCTGGATGCTGTTGACGTTCTGCTTGGAGCGCTCCATCGCCAGCACGATCCCCATCACGAAGGTGACCAGGAAGGGGTGGGTGTTGAAGAAACCCATGTGCCCTTTCATGGCCCGGGAGAGATCCCGCGGATTGGTGTGGATCTTCTGCAGTGCCGGCAGCAAACCATAGAGCCAGCCGGAGGCCTGCATCCGCTCATAGTTGAAGGAGGCCTGCAGCAGCAGGGAGCGCCAGGCAAAGCGGTTGATATCCTGCTTGGTCAGCTCGGCGCCAAGCTGCTGATCTTCATAGGTGTCGTCGGATTGTGGCCGGGTATTGTGCGGTTCGGCGCTGGAGATGATCCGCGCAGCTGTGTTGTTAGATGCCATCTTCGGTTTCCTCTTGAACAGGACGAGCTTGCGGGGTGGTGGTGCGCATGAAGTCGATCAGGGCCATAGCCAGCGCGGCGGCGGCGATGGCCAGTACCGGCAACTGGAGCCAGGCGGCAGCGACGAAACCGAGGATGAAGTAGGGGATATAGACGTTCTTCATCATGATCTTGAGCAGCACGGCAAAACCGATGGCGGGCATGATGCCGCCAGCAACGCCGAGGCCGTCGATGAGGCGTGCAGGCAGCACGTCGATGGCTGACTTGGCATGTTCGGCCCCGAAGTAGGTGGGCAGGAAGGCACAGAGGAAATAGAAGGTGCCCAGCGCCAGCAGCGCCAGGTAGTTGACCCGCTCGATACCGCGTACGTCAGCCGCTTCGGCCATGCGATCGCAGCGGGACATCACCCCCGACATCACCGAGAAGAGGAAAGTAATCCCCATCTGCACGGCAACGGCGAAGGGAACGGCAACCCCGACCGCCACATCCGGTTTGACTCCGGTGGTGATGGCGAAGGTGGCGCCGACTATGGTGCCGATAATGACGTTAGGCGGTTGCGCCCCCGCCAGCGGGGCCAGTCCCATCCAGACCAGCTCCAGGGTACCGCCCACCAGAATGCCGGTAGGCAGGTCGCCGAGGATGAGGCCAACCAGCGGCCCCAGCACCACGGGACGGTGGAAGTGGGTCAGACCGTTGAACAGGTCGAGTCCGGCGAAAAACGCCAGGATGCCAAGCAGCAGACCTTGTAACAAACTGATTTCCATAACAATTGTCCTTAATCAGAGCAAATTGAAAATGTCCTGTGCCGGTTCGGTCGGCACGCCCTGGACATAGCACTCGACACGGGCGTCCCGCAGGGCGCGAAATGCGGTGATGTCCTGTTCGTCCACGGATACGGTCTTGTGGATTTGACGCTTGCCGTCGGCGTAATGCATGTTGCCGACGTTGATCCGGGAGATGGGGACACCTCCCTGAACCAGGGTGTTGAAATCGGTCGGGTTTTTGCAGACCAGCAGGATCTTCTGGCGATCCGCCGCCTTGTGGATGTTGTCGATCACCTTCTGGAGCGGCCAGAACCGCACCGCAATACCTTCGGCCAGCACCATCTCCATCAGGTTCTGCTGGATGGGGTCCTCTGCCACTTCGTCGTTGGCGACCAGTACCAGATTGGCACCGGCAAAACCGACCCACTGGACACCGACCTGACCGTGGATCAGGCGCTCATCGATCCGGCTCAATACGATATTGGGCATCACAGCACTCCTTCTTGGTGGAACGGATAGATATTGACCCCCTGTACGACCCGGTTGACCTGACCGGTGGGGCAGGGATTGTCCGGGCTGATCCCCAGTCCCAGCGAGGTATGGAAGGCGTAGTACTGGGCATAGAGCAGGTAGCAGAAGGCGAGCTGGGCATCGTCGCCATGCAGGGTGTGGGGCAGGTAGATATGTTCCCCCTCCTCGATGGCAGGATGGTGCTGGTCGGCGATGGCGACCACCCGGGCGGCCTTGCCATCGCTTCGCAGCTCGCGCAGCAGATCCAGATCGTATTGTCGGGTGTAAGGGTCGTTGGAGATGAGCAGCACGATGAGCGTCTGTTCGTTGACGACCGATTTCGGGCCGTGGCGAAAGCCGGTGGGGGAGTCGAACATGGCGACCAGATGGCCGGCGGTCAGCTCCAGCAGCTTGAGTGCCGCCTCCTGCGCCACCCCTTGCAGACTGCCGCTGCCAAGATAGATGACCCGTTCGGGCAACTGCTCATTCCATGTCGGTACGCGCTGCACAACCTGCTCCAGAATGGCGTCGCTGGTGGTGACCAGTTGCTCGCAGCGCTGGCGGTTGAACCGCTCTGGCAGGAAGAGAGACAGGCAGCTCAGCATCATGCTGGTCAGGCTGCTGGTCATGGCGAAGCTGCGATCATTGGTCTGGGGTGGCATCAGCAGGGCCAGAGAGTGGGCATCTTGCTGGCAGCGGCGATAGAGCGCCCCTTCACCGTTGCAGGTCAGCACCAGATGGTGGCAGTGGCTGAGCAGCTGGCTGGCCAGTTCGACCGCCGCCACGCTCTCGGGGCTGTTGCCGGAGCGGGCAAAGGAGATAAGCAGGGTAGGGCAATCTTCGGCCAGATACTCGGCCGGATCGGTGACGATATCCGTGGTGGCGATCGCCTCGACCCGGGCATGCAGGTGGGCCGAGAGATAGGGGGCGAGCGCCCGACCGGCAAAGGCGGAGGTGCCAGCCCCGGTCAGGATGATGCGCAGCTCTTGCCGGGCCAGCAGTGGGGTCAGAAAACGGGTTAGTGCAGGACGGCACTCCTCGACCATGGCGAGGGTCTCGCGCCAGGTGGCGGGTTGCTGGCGAATTTCACGGGCAGTCGCCAGGCCATTGGCACTGCGCAACATCTCTTCTGGATAACCAAGGATCATGTCTGCAACTCCTTATACAACAGGGTCGAGCTGGGAATGGCGGCGAGAGGCCGCAGTGCAGGCGCTGGCGTAGTGCCGTAGCACCTCCTGCACCTGATCGAGAATGAGGTCGTGGGGATTGGCCGAGAGCGAGCCCTGACGTACCTTGCGATACTGCAAGGGCAGATGCTGGCTCAGCAGGGGGAGCGGGATGGGCTCCGCCGCCAGATTGGCCAGCAATCTGGCGTAGCACTCATCGACCCGGCTATCGGGCCAGTAGTAGCGAATGCGATCCGAATAGCTGTAACCACGGGCCAGCCGGCACTCGTTGGCACTGCCCTGATAGTGGCTGCGCCAGAAGTCGGGGCGCTCCAGCATGGTCTCTTCCATCACCTTGCGCAGACCTGAACAGGCCTTGGCCACCACCAGCTCCTCCTCGATGGCGGCAAGGGCAAACAGCGCTTCGCGTAGGGCGAAGGTGAGGGCAGGGCCGACCTTGAGAATGGCAAAGTGGTCGCGTACCAGCTGGCGGTAGGCCTCGGGAGTCTGGTAATCGGTGGAGTGGGCCTCGAACACCATGTGGGGATAGGCTTCGATCATCCGGCTAAGAGGGGCCGCTTTTTCGGGCCGGTAATCGATGACGCGGGTATGGTCAAACTCGACGCCGGGTTGCACCACCAGACCGATCACCCTCGGCCAGATATGGGCCAGCCCCGCCTTGTTGAAGGCCTCTTGATGGGCCTTGAGGGTATGGCGCGCCGCCTCCGGCGTGGTGACCGCCAGATCGGCCAGATCTTCATGGGCACCGCCCGGCACCGGCACCTCGGTGCCAATCACATAGACCAGATCGCTCTCGCCAAAAGTGGCCAGACAGGTTTGCTCGGCGATCTGCGCCAGCCGTGCGGCTCGCTCTGCGACCAGCTCATCGGTCAGGGGAACGGAATCGCCCTGACAGGACATGCTGCAGTCGAGGTGGATCTTCTTGAACCCGGCAACGACATAGCTGGCGATGAGATCTTCGGCATGGGCCATGGCCTGCTCGGCCGGTTTCCCCTGCCAGCGGTTGGGGCCCAGATGGTCGCCCCCCAGAATGAGGCGCTGTGCCGGAAAGTGACATTGTGCCGCCAGCTCGTAGAGGCGATCGCGAAAGTCGGCGGGGGTCATGCCGGTATAGCCGCCAAACTGATCCACCTGATTGGAGGTGGCCTCGACCAGCAGCAGCTCATCCCCTTCGGCGGCCAGCCGCAGCGCGGCCTCCAGCACCAACGGGTGAGCGGAGCAGACGGCGTAGATCCCGGTCTGTTCTCCCTGTTTATGTCTTTCGACCAGTGCCAGCATGGATTTCATTTTGATGTTCCTTGGTTGCTGCGTGTGGAAAGGTTCTTTCGATTTCTTTTCTTTACGGTAGTGGGGAGGGAAAGAAAACGAAACAAAAGAGTCGTCAGATCTTGAAATGGATCACAAAAAGAAAGATATCGAAATGTTCTGAATGATGGGTAAAGATGGAGAGAGTGGTGGTAAAGCGTAATGAAGGCTTGATTTGGCCCCTTCGCTGAGCGTTAATATGCAAACGTAACGAAGTGAAAGCGATCTTTCACTACAGCATTTCGGCAGAAGAACTATGCAAACAAGCGAAAAAGGTGCGCTCGGAACCAGCGAGCGGCGGGAGCGGATTATTCAGCAGCTGCGCAGCAATGGCAGCGTTCAGGTCAACGAGCTGGCGACTCACTATCAGGTCTCTACCGTGACCATCCGCAACGATCTGGCCTTTCTGGAGAAGCAGGGGGTGGCCGTGCGCGCCTACGGCGGCGCCCTACTGTGCGAGCCTGGCCAGACGGTGCCGGAGCGCACTATTGCCGACAAGAGTGTGCTCAATACCCCGGTGAAACAGCGGATAGGTGCGCTGGCGGCGACCCTGGTGCCCTCCGGTTGTCGCCTTATCCTCGATTCGGGGACGACAACACTGGAGGTGGCGCGTCATCTGAAGGGACATCAGGAGATCCTGGTGATGACCAACGGCATGAATGTGGCGAATGAACTGCTCGAAGCAGAGGGGGTGGAGCTGCTGATGACGGGCGGACATCTGCGCCGCAAGTCGCTCTCCTTCTACGGTGCGCAAGCGGAGCAGTCCCTGCAAAACTACCACTTTGACATGCTGTTTCTCGGGGTGGATGGCATCGATCTGGAGCGCGGCGTCAGCACCCATCATGAGGACGAGGCGCGCCTTAACCGCTGCATGTGTCAGGTGGCCGAGCGGATTGTGGTGGTCACCGACTCCACCAAGTTTGGCCGGCGCAGTCTGCACAAGATCATCGATACCCTGCGTATTCACACCCTGATCACCGACGATGCCGTGCCTGCCGATATCCTTTCCGGCCTGCGCAATGCCGGTATCGAAGTGCTGTTGGTACCAGCCGATGGCAGCAAGGGGCAGGAGAAGCAGGGGCAATATAATCCAGTACAATCAGCTATAAGCGGTTGATGACAAACGCGATAGACTGGGTTTCTTACTCACTGATCGAGCCTGTTATGTACCACCCCGATATCACCGAACTTGAACCTGTCACCCGCGCGGCGGGGGCGGCCATCATGGCCATCTACAGCCAGCCCTTCGCGGTGGAGTACAAGAGCGACGAGAGCCCGCTTACCGCTGCCGACAAGGGGGCGCATGAGGTGATCGTTCAGGGGTTGGCACGGCTGACTCCCGATATCCCTGTGCTGTCGGAGGAGTCTGGGCCTGAGGTGATGGCGGCGCGCCACGGCTGGTCCCGTTACTGGCTGGTGGATCCCCTCGATGGCACCAAGGAGTTTGTCTCCCGCAACGGCGAGTTCACCGTCAATATCGCGCTGATTGAAAAGGGGACGCCGCGCTGGGGATTGGTCTATGCCCCTGTGTTGGACAAGCTCTGGTATGGCGGCAAGGGCGCGGGCGCCTGGCGCATCGCCGATGGCAAGCGTGAGCCAATCCATACCCGGCCCCATCGTGAAGGAGAAGCGTGGCGGGTGGTAGGCAGTCGCAACCACCTGTCGCAGGAGACCCTCGATTTCTTGGCTCCCTTTGGTGAAATCGAGCTGGTTTCGATGGGC
>NZ_QAJD01000009.1:0-1121 GCF_003061465.1 Aeromonas sp. HMWF017 | reverse complement strand
GAAACACCACCTACGCACTTTCACCAGGACAACCGTCGCCTGGCCCACCTAGCCTTCTCCGTCCCCCCATCGCAATTACAAGTCGTGCAGGAATATTAACCTGCTTCCCATCGACTACGCCTTTCGGCCTCGCCTTAGGGGTCGACTCACCCTGCCCCGATTAACGTTGGACAGGAACCCTTGGTCTTCCGGCGAGGAGGCTTTTCACCCCCTTTATCGTTACTTACGTCAGCATTCGCACTTCTGATATCTCCAGCATACCTCTCGATACACCTTCGCAGACTTACAGAACGCTCCCCTACCACTCACACATAAGTGTGAATCCGCGGCTTCGGTGCCTGGTTTGAGCCCCGTTACATCTTCCGCGCAGGCCGACTCGACTAGTGAGCTATTACGCTTTCTTTAAATGATGGCTGCTTCTAAGCCAACATCCTAGCTGTCTGAGCCTTCCCACATCGTTTCCCACTTAACCAGAACTTTGGGACCTTAGCCGGCGGTCTGGGTTGTTTCCCTCTTCACGACGGACGTTAGCACCCGCCGTGTGTCTCCCGGATATTACTTACTGGTATTCGGAGTTTGCATGGGGTTGGTAAGTCGGGATGACCCCCTAGCCCAAACAGTGCTCTACCCCCAGTAGTATTCGTCCGAGGCGCTACCTAAATAGCTTTCGGGGAGAACCAGCTATCTCCGAGTTTGATTGGCCTTTCACCCCCAGCCACAGGTCATCCCCTAACTTTGCAACGTTAGTGGGTTCGGTCCTCCAGTTGATGTTACTCAACCTTCAACCTGCCCATGGCTAGATCACCCGGTTTCGGGTCTACACCTTGCAACTAGACGCCCAGTTAAGACTCGGTTTCCCTACGGCTCCCCTATACGGTTAACCTCGCTACAAAATGTAAGTCGCTGACCCATTATACAAAAGGTACGCAGTCACCCCGAAGGGCTCCCACTGCTTGTACGTACACGGTTTCAGGTTCTATTTCACTCCCCTCACAGGGGTTCTTTTCGCCTTTCCCTCACGGTACTGGTTCACTATCGGTCAGTCAGGAGTATTTAGCCTTGGAGGATGGTCCCCCCATATTCAGACAGGATGTCACGTGTCCCGCCCTACTCGATTTCAC
>NZ_QAJD01000094.1:693-30037 GCF_003061465.1 Aeromonas sp. HMWF017 | reverse complement strand
CTTATATTTATAGTGTCGATGATTCCAAGAAATAGAAATGCTGTATTGGGGAATGAGGGGGGGTAGTAAATTTTTAACCGACTTGTCGTAAACTCTAATCAATTATTGATATGTGTGGTGCGAGGTGTAAATGCTAACGGGAAGAATGTTTGACATTGGTTTAAAAAATACGTTAAAGAGGTTGGAGTTTGATAAGAGTGTCGGTTCGATACAAGATGATATATATAAAAAAAGAGCCAGTTCACCCACATTGTCTGCAGTCTTCAGAGTAAAAAATGCAGCAACATACTTAGAGGTATCTATAAGCTCGCTCGCTCTTATTTGTAGAGAAATCATTATTGTTGATAATAATTCATCTGATGCGACTCTTGAAATTGCTTACAGATTGAAAGATCAACTATCTCATCTGTGTATAATTAAAATCTATTGTTATAATCATAAGCTGGCTATTGCTGGAGAGAGTTATTCTCGCAATCTAACAAAGGAGAACTCATTAGCAGCATATTATAACTTTGCTTTCTCAAAAGCCACTTCTGATTACGTCATGAAAGCAGATGCTCATTTGTTGTATACTCCATCAGCGCTTATTAAAATTCAAAATCTAATGAGAAAAAATAAGAGGGTAATAATATTTAGAGGCGTTGAAGTATATGGAATGAAGTTATCCTTTGAAAGATATGTTTTTAAAAATGATGGTTCATTTAATTTTGTTGATGGCGAATATTACGAAGAATTGAAGTTTGATTATAAGCTTTCTAAGCTTGAACAATATCGTTCTACAATATTTACACCATGCTTTATTCATTTTAAGAGAATTCGTTATATAAATATGATAGGGCAAGAAAATTTAGTTGAAAAGTTATATAGATAACTTTGGCATGTAGATTGTTTATTTTGGAGAGTGCGTAAGTGATTAATGTTGTTGTGTTTAATTGGAATTATTCTGATTTTTTGACAAAACTACTGACAAAGATGGAGCCAATTTATAATGACGCATACTTCAGGATACTGATTTGCGATGATGGTTCCACAGATGATAGCCTTAAGATCATACATGAATATGTTTCCAAGGGGATTAATAACATTGTTGTTTTTGAAAGGAGTGAGCTTAACTACGGAAGAAAAATGCCATACATGGGGCAAATTGAAAGTTTAGGGAAAGTCATGGCAAGTGATTATTTTTCATCATCAGACTATTATTGGCTTATGGATGCAGATGATTACTTCGACTTCTCAATCATAAGCGCTGAATTCAAACGAAAAATCGAGTCATCTGTAGTAAACTTTACTCAAGTGAAAAATGTTTCTGAAAATGATATATATTATGAAAATATAAAAAGAAAAGTTTGCTTTAACAGTTCAATATTCCCCACGATATCTGTTACATCATCGATTATTGTTTCAGGATTTTTTTTAGAAAAATATAAGGCGTTCATCTTCAAAGACGGCTTTGATGATGTATGGTTAGATTCTCGTATTAACATGCTTGCATGTTTACTAAACTCTGATGAAGTGGCATATATAGACGAGCACGTTTGCCGTTTAATCCATGGTGGGAATGACTCCATTAATATGCCTGTGTTACGGGCTCTAAAAAAACAGATCGTTGCTCACAATTATTATAAGTTTATCAATGGAAATAAATTTTTACGGCATCATAGGATGATAATTCTTTGGTGTGCTTCAAAGTTAATTCGCCCATTTAAACGTTAGCATTTTTAATTCGGTTTTATTTGATAGTAAAGTCATAATTCAGAGCGCTTATATACTGGGCGATATGTTATGACTATGATTTTATGAATGCGTGGTGTTTAATATAGGAAAGGCTTTTAGCCATGATTGAAACAGTATCAATTATTATGCCTGCTTACAATGCGGAAGCATTCATAGTATCCAGTATTAACTCTGTGTTAGCTCAGACTTATGAAGACTGGAAATTGTATGTTATTGATGATGCATCGATAGACAATACTGAAAGCTTGGTTTTATCTTTTAATGATCCAAGGATTTGTTATATTCGGCAAGTCAGTAACCAAGGAGTATCAATAGCTAGAAATGTTGGGATCTCTGCTGCTCAGGGACGTTATATTGCATTTCTCGATAGTGATGACCAATGGACTAAAAACAAACTAAAGAGCCAATTATTTATGTTGGAAAATGGCTATGACGTCGTCTGTAGCAACTATTCAACATTTAGTAATTCGATAGACTCCACGATATCCACAAGAACTTTCCCTAGTGAGTTTACTTATTCTGATATGCTAACCGGAAATAAAATTGGGAACCTTACTGGTGTGTACAATCAGGAACGTATAGGTAAGGTTTTTCAGCGTCAAGTTGGACATGAAGACTATATTATGTGGCTTGATGTGATGAGCCGCACATCGAAATGTTTCTGTGTGCAAGACAATTTGGCGTATTATAGAGTGTCAGAGAAATCACTCTCTGGAAACAAGTTTAAAGCCAGTTTGTGGCAATGGGATATATATAGAAAACATTTAGGTCTTGGTGTTTTTAAAAGTGCTTACTATTGGCATTGTTATGTATTGAATGCATTGGTGCGTTAGTTTTCTATAGCATATGAGAATTTGGCGTTATTATTGCGGCTCAATTTGTCACAGTTATGTTTATAATTTGGCTGGTTGTCAAATTGGGCCTGAGTGATTAGAGTAATCCAATCATCAACGGTATAACTTGGTTGCATGATAATCATATTTTTATAGATGTTATCTTCCAGAGCCATGCTTACTTTTATTTGGTGATTTTTTATAAATTCCTCTCATATTTATCCGAAATTTCCGCTATCATACGGCGATTTTTCCGTTCAGTTCTTGATGGCAAGCTTAATAAGGTGTGGTAGTGAAAAGGATTCAGCTCATTCCTCTGTTGTCGGCCGTGGCCCTGCTCAGTGCATGTACTGTGGTGCCCGGTACCAATCTTTCCACCAGTGGCAAAACCGAGGTGGCTACAGGCTCCGTTGATGTTGATCAGATGGCAGATGTCTATCCGGTCACACCGGCGTTGATCAGCCAGCTGCGCAAGTCGCCGGTGGTGGGCAAGGCCAACCCCGAGCTCAATAGCGAGATCAGCCGTTACGAGTACCGAATCGGTGTGGGCGACATCCTCAATGTCACTGTATGGGATCACCCCGAGTTGACCATCCCGGCTGGTTCTTACCGCAGTGCCAGCGAAGCGGGCAACTGGGTGCATGCCGATGGCACCATCTTCTACCCCTATATCGGCAAGGTGGACGTGGTGGGTAAAACTGTCGCACAGATCCGTACCGATATCGCCAAGCGCCTGGCCCAGTATATCGAGAGCCCGCAGGTGGATGTGAGCATTGCGGCGTTCCGCTCCCAGAAGGTTTATATCTCCGGTGAGGTAACCAAGCCGGGCGCCCAGCCTATCACCAATGTGCCGATGACCCTGCTCGATGCCTTCAATCTGGCTGGCGGGTTGACCCCGACCGCGGATTGGCACCATGTGGTGTTGACCCGCCAGGGCAAGGAGTTCCCGCTCTCCATGCAGGATCTGCTGCAGTATGGGGATCTCTCTCACAATCAGCTGATGCGTGACGGCGACATGCTCTATGTGCCGCGCAACGATGCCCAGAAAGTTTTTGTGATGGGTGAAGTCAACAAGGCATCGACCCTGACCATTGGTCGTGAGGGGATGAGCCTGACAGAAGCGCTAAGCAGTGCCGAGGGCCTTAACCAGAATGCCGCCAATGCGACCGGCATCTTCGTATTGCGCCCTGCCGCGAAAGCCCAAGAGAAAGCCGCCATTTATCAACTCGACCTGAGTGATGCCACCGCGCTGGTGATGGGTACCGAGTTTGCGTTGCAACCTTACGACGTGGTCTATGTCACAACGGCGCCGGTGACGCGCTGGAATCGCGTGTTGAGTCAGCTGGTGCCCTCCATCAACGGCTTTAATGAGCTGACCGAAGGCATGCTGCGGGTTCGCAACTGGTAAGGCCGTGATGTTGCTTAACCTCTCCCGCTGGATTGACGTGTAGCAGTACTCCCTCAGGGAGACGGCATTGAGGGGGGCTGATGCCTCCTTTATCTTCGATTGTTTGTTGCCTTGATACGGTGACGATACGGTGACAAACGGGGAGGATAGGGCAGGGCAGTATGCCCTCTATCCGCCTTCCTTCAGGAAGATGCACGTAGTGAGGGGCGGTGGCTGCAGATTTTATTTTTAGAGAGCGACAGCGATATGTTTGAAAAAATTCTTGTGGTGTGTGTGGGCAATATTTGCCGCTCCCCAACCGGTGAACGACTGCTTCGCGAGCGTTTGCCCGGCCGTCAGGTCAGTTCTGCCGGGGTCAGTGCCCTGGTTGACAAGCCGGCCGACAAGGTCGCGAGCGAGGTGGCGCAGCAGCATGGGCTTTCCCTAGAGGGACACTCGGCGCGCCAACTGACCCGCGAACTCTGTCAGGATGCCGATCTGATCCTGGTGATGGAGAAAGGGCATATCTCTGCCGTCACGGCCATCGACCCGGGGGCTCGTGGCAAAACCATGCTGTTTGGCCACTGGCAGGGGGAGAGTGAAGTGCCCGATCCCTATCGTCTGAGTCGGGAAGCTTACGAACATGTTTACCAGCTGTTGGTGCGTAGCGCCGATGGGTGGGCGAAAAAACTGTAACGACATCCGCAGCGTCTGGTGGTGTTTGGGTTGTATCTGACTATAAAAATGGATTGTGTTTAATGACGACTTCTTCTGTTTCGTCCCGGCAGAGCAGTGCCGCGGTGGAGAATGACGAGATCGATCTGGGGCGCCTGCTGGGTTACCTGATCGATGGCCGTTGGTGGATTGTGACGATCACCGCTCTGTTTATGGTTCTTGGCGTTGCATACGCCCTGTTGGCGACCCCGGTCTTCAAGGCAAACGCCTTGTTGCAGGTGGAGAAAAAAGCCAGTGGTGCTGCGCTGCTCGGGGATATGGCTGACGTATTGGGCGGTGAACAGCCCGATGCTGCCGCCGAAATTGAGCTGCTGACTTCTCGTATGGTGCTTGGCCGTACAGTGCAAGAGCTTCACCTCGATACCGTAGTGACACCCAATTTCTTCCCGCTGGTTGGCCGTGGTCTGTCACGGCTGATGGGGCACCCCTATCCCAAGATGGCGGTAAGCCGTTTTGAAGTTGCGCCTGAATTGCTGGGGACGCCGTTGACGCTGACGGTTGACGCAGACAAACACTTTACCCTTGAGGTTGAGGGGCGGGTGCTGGAAGGTCAGGTAGGCAAGCTGCTTGAGAAAGAGGATGTCACCCTGCTTTTGTCTGATGTGGCAGCCGATGAGGGGCAAGTCTTCACGCTGGTCAAACAACCGGCTCTGGATGTGATTGCCGAGTTGCAGCGCGATCTTCAGGTCAGTGAAAAGGGCAAAAATACCGGGATCATCTCGCTGGCGCTGGAAGGGGATGACAAGGGCCGCATTCGTGCAGTGCTCGACAATATCAGCCAGAACTATCTGCAGCAGAATGTGGTACGCAAGACCGAAGAGGCCCAGAAGAGCCTGGATTTCTTGCAGACGCATCTGCCTCAGGTCAAAGAGGAGCTGAATCGTTCTGAAGAGCAGTTGAATGTTTATCGCCAGCAGAATGAGTCGGTCGATCTGTCGCTGGAAGCGAAAGCCGCACTGGATACCATGGTGGGCCTCGAGAAGCAGCTCAATGAGCTGACCTTCCGGGAAGCGGAGTTGCAGCAACTCTATACCCGCCAGCACCCCGCTTACATCGCCCTGATGGAAAAGCGCCAGACCTTGATGAATACCAAAAATGCGATCAACAAGTCGATCAAGCGTCTGCCAAAAACCCAGCAGGAGATTTTGCGTCTGACCCGTGATGTGCAGGTTGGTCAGGAGATCTTCGTCCAGCTGCTCAACAAGCAGCAGGAGCTCAATATCATGAAGGCGGGCACCATCGGCAATGTGCGGATCATCGATGATGCCGCTGTTGAGACGAAAGCGGTCAAGCCGAAGAAACCGTTGATCGTGGTACTGGCGACCCTGCTGGGTGGCATGCTGTCGGTGGGGTTGATCCTGGTGCGCGCTGCCTTCCACCGTGGTGTGGAAAGCCCGGAACAGTTGGAAGAGATGGGGCTGTCGGTCTATGCCACCATCCCCTACTCCTCTGAGCAGGCCACCATCGAGCAGCAGCAGAAGAAGCGGCGACAGGCAATGCCTCTCAACGAGGCCTTGCTGGCTGCGCGAAATCCGGCCGATCTGGCGATGGAGTCACTGCGTAGTCTGCGAACCAGCCTCCATTTCGCCATGATGGAAGCCAAAAACAACATAGTGATGATCTCAGGCCCCGGCCCGGGTCTTGGCAAAACGTTCGTGTCGACCAACTTCGCTGCCACGTTGGCTCTGGGCGGCAAGAAGGTGCTGGTTATCGATGCCGACTTGCGCAAAGGCTATATGCAGAAGGTCATGGGGCAGGAGATGGGCGCCGGTCTGAGTGCCTATCTGGCGGGTCAGACAGAGCTGGCACAGGTTGTGAGCCAGACCGGGTTTGATGGCCTTGATTTTGTCTGTCGTGGGGCTGTGCCACCCAACCCTTCCGAGCTGTTGATGCACCCTCGTTTCAAAGCGCTGCTGGATTGGGCGAGCGAGCACTACGATTTTGTCATCGTTGACTCCCCTCCCATCCTGGCGGTCACCGATGCTGCCATTGTTGGTCAGCATGTGGGCGCATCCTTGCTGGTTGCCCGCTTCGCCAAGACTGCGGTCAAAGAGGTGGAGGTGGCCATTCGCCGCTTCGAGCAAAACGGGGTCGCTATCAAGGGGATCTTGCTCAACGCGGTCGAGAAGAAGGCGAGCAGTTATTACGGTAACTACGGATATTATCAATACAGTTATGGCAGCAAGGAAAAAGCCTGACATTCTGTTTGGATAACCGCAATAGGTCAATGCA
Organism: Aeromonas sp. HMWF017; assembly: GCF_003061465.1. Classification (NCBI taxonomy): domain Bacteria; kingdom Pseudomonadati; phylum Pseudomonadota; class Gammaproteobacteria; order Aeromonadales; family Aeromonadaceae; genus Aeromonas; species Aeromonas sp. HMWF017. Next base: position 23,116 of record NZ_QAJD01000094.1, on the reverse strand, counting down.
GGGTGCGTCTTCATGGCGCACCTTTTTTATGACCACCATAAAATAGTTTTCGAATGCAACCTGTATTTCAGTGCAATAATAGCGTCCCGATGGTATGCTATATTTGCAATTATCTATGTTTACAATGAGTTACTTAACTTTTTGTGAACATGGCAATGCGCTGGTAAAGGGATATATGGTAATAGCATTGTTGTCATGCCATATTTTCTCCGAGCCACAAGTAGACAATAAACAAGGAAAGATGAAATGAAAAAAACCGCCCTGATTCTGGCTGCTGCCATGGCATTCTCTCATGGTGTGATGGCTGCTGAAGAAACTGCTGCTACTGCATCCACCGGTTCTGCCGGCGCTGCAGGTGCTGGTGCTGCCAGTGCTGCTGCCATCGGGACTGGCACCATTGTTGCCGTTGGTGTAGGTGCTGCGGTTATTGCTGGTGTTGCCATTGCAAATGCCAACTCCAACGATGATGCCGGCCGTGGTACCGGAACCACAACCAGTACTCGTTAATATGATATAGGGCTGCTTTGGCAGCCTTATTTTTTTATTTGTCACTGTGGTCACTCTATGTCTTTATCGCGCAATCTTGTTTTTCTTGGTTTGTTATCTCTCACCGGTTGTTCAAATACTGCTTCTGTGACGAGCGAAACTATCAAATATGCCGTGTTGGGGGCTGATGATGTGACCGTCAGTGCCGAGCATGTCAATAAACTGCCTTATGCAAGTGCTTATCTGAAAATCGGTGATAACCCGCGGATCTTCGTGGTATTGGCTTATGTCAATGGAGATGAACTCTCCTGGCTGACAGCCGATCGGGTCATGATTATTACCCGCCACGGTCGGGTCATTAAAACTGTCGGTATGGAAAATGACCTGGTCATGAGCGAGAGTGCTTCTGCCGACCCACTGTCGATGGCTGCTACCTCATCTGCCAACTGGAGTACCTTGTCAGAGTGGGAACAGCGCTATCTCAGCGGCTACCGTCTTGAAGGGACGATGGTCCGTGCCGGACAGGATGAGCTGGATCTGGTGACGCGCCGAGTTTCAGCTACGCGTTTTGAAGAGACGGTTTCAATGTTCCCGGGGGGGAAATCCTGGACCAATGTTTTCTGGCGAGATCCGGTTAATGGACAGGTAGTAAAAACCCAGCAACATCTCGGCCCTGATCTGCCGGTCATTGAACTCACCATTTTGAAGCCATTCTCGTCATGAAAAAACTGACCCTATCTCTTTTATTGCTGTCCGGTGCTTGCTTCGCGGATACCAGTGTCAGCATTTACTATCAGGGGCGTCTTCAAGATCCCATCACCTTGAGTGAAGGGGCACGCCTTGACGCCTTGCTGAGAAACAAGCTGCTGCCATCACCCATCTATTGGCGCTCTGCCCAGATTACGACGCCGGCCCGTCAACATGAGTTTGAGCTCAAGCAAGCGGCGGTGATCCGTGAGTTGGAGAGTCTGGCCAGCATATGGCGTAGTGAAGGTGAGGCTCAACGTGCCTCTTCTGCGGCTCGTCTTGCACATCAACTCGAAGGCATCACCGTTACCGGCCGCTTGCCTGTGATAGTTGATCCTGACAATGCCCAGCGCTCCCCGCAGGATAACCCTCGCCTGGAAGGCAACTACCGGCTGTTTGTTGCTGCCCGCCAGCCTCAGGTTGCCATGTTTGGCCTGATGGAAGCGCTCCCCACGCTGCCTCTGGTTCCCGGTGCAGGTGTTGATGAATATTGGAAGCGTGATGCGCTGCTGGAGGGGGCCGACTCGGCTCATCTGCTGTTGATCCAGCCAACCGGTGATATCGAGATGGTCCCCGTTGCCGTCTGGAACAAGCTTCATCGTGAACCCATGGCAGGGGCTGCACTGCTGGTCGGGTTTGATCCTGACCTGTTGCCCTCTTCATTTGCCGGAATAAATCAGCGGATCGCCGAGATAATTGCAAACAGGGTGCCTCATTAATGATTCCAAAACTTTCATATATTACCCTGGCCGTCTCGACCGTTTGTGTTGCTGCACCCGGGGCGAATGATCCCTATGGCCCATCGCAAAGTGATTTCGGTGGGGCAGGTCTGCTGCAGATGCCCAGTGCCAGAATGGCCGCAGAAGGCGAGTTCAGTTTCAACTACATGGATAACGAAGAGTATCGACGCTGGTCGATCTCCATGCAGCCCTTTGACTGGTTTGAGGCCACGCTGCGTTATACCGATGTCAGAACTCGTCTGTATAGCCCTTACGAGCAGTTCAGCGGGGATCAGACTTATAAAGACAAGTCGATGGATTTTAAATTCCGACTTTGGCAAGAGTCTGATTACTTACCCCAAGTATCATTGGGCTTCAGAGACTTGATGGGGACTGGCCTGTTCGATAGCGAGTACGTTGTGGCCAGTAAACGTTATGGCCCGTTTGATTTCACCCTTGGAATGGGCTGGGGGAATATGGCCGAGAGCGGCAATATCAAGAACCCCTTCTGTGAATACAAAGAGAGTTGGTGCCAGCGTAATGATGGTTATGCGGGCAATGGCGGCAAATTTGAGGTCGATAGTCTGTTCCACGGCCCGGCGGCCTTGTTTGGCGGTATCGAGTATCAGACGCCATGGCGCCCTTTGCGTCTGAAACTGGAATATGACGGTAATGATTACAGCCGCGAGTATGCGGCCCGTAACAGCAAAGGCGGCTACGGAGCCTTGCCGCATAGCTCACCAGTCAACATAGGTGCCGTGTATCGTATTTTCGATAATATGGATACTCATCTCAGCTATCAGCGTGGCAATACCCTGATGTGGGGTATTACTATGCGGACCAACTTTAATGAGTTGCAGCAGGCCCATCTGGATGAGCCCCGGCCTGAGTATCAACCGGAAAAGAGTCCGGCCCAACTGGATGATGTCGATTGGGCTGCACTCAGTGCGCAGACGAAAAGCAATGCCGGATATCGTGATCTGGTCTGGTATGGCACGGACGATCGTGTTTTTGTCAGCGGTGAGCAGCTGAAGTATCGCAAGCCAGATGAAGCCGAAGATCGAATGTCATTATTGGCCGCGAATGCGTTGCCCGCTTCGGTTCACTCTCTGCATATCGTTGAGCAGAAGAAAGGGCTCGATATCCGTGAGACTGTAGTGGACATGGACTCTGTACGGTTGGCAAACAGTGACCTCCCATTGGGACAAGAGACTACTTATAAGTCGGATGTCATCGCAGCCAATGCACCGTCGGCACCTGTTTGCCATGAAAGTCGCAGCTCGGCGCTGAGTTACAGCGTGGATCCTGTGTTGAACCAGTCTGTTGGGGGGCCGGAGTCTTTCTACATGTATCAGCTTGGTCTCAACTTCAATGGTGATTGGCGGGTGACCGAGAAGAACTGGCTGGGGGGCACAGTATTTGTGAACCTGGCCAATAACTACGACAAGTTCAATTACAAGAATCCACCGCTGGACGGGGATGCTTTGCCCAGGGTGAGAACCTGGATCCGGGAATATGTCAGCTCCTCCGATGTATTGCTTAACAACCTGCAAGCGACCCATTTCGAGCAGTTCTCACCTGAGTGGTATGGTCAGGCTTATGCCGGTTATCTGGAGATGATGTACGCCGGTGGTGGTGCCGAACTGCTGTATCGTCCTTTTGGTCGTTCATGGGCGATTGCGGCTGATGTGAACTGGGTCAAGCAACGGGATTGGAACAATACCTTGCGGATAGCCGATTACGATGTGGCAACAGGCCATGTGACCGGTTATTGGCAACTGCCCTATGTTGATGATGTGACTGCCCAGCTCTCTATTGGCCGTTATCTGGCAGGGGATGTCGGGGCGACACTGGATCTGTCCAAACGCTTCTCATCCGGCGTTGTGGCAGGGGTGTTTGCAACGTTGACTGATGTGTCTGCTGATGAGTATGGAGAGGGGAGTTTCACTAAAGGTATCTATGTGACGATTCCCTTCGACTTGATGCTGCTGCGCCCGACAACCAGCAAAGGCTCGATTGGCTGGATGCCATTGACCAGAGATGGGGGCCAGATGCTGGCCAGAAAATACAGTCTTTACAGTTTGAGTAGCAACGCATCATTCCCTGACTAATTAATGCTATAGCTTGAGTAAAGCGCTCTGAATATGGTTGTATGAAACACCATTTTTTCAGAGCGCTTTTTTTATGCCTACATTTCCGTCTACCGGGTCATCAGTGCCATCAGCCCATCGGGAAAAGCGAGTGTTTTTTCTCTTTTGGGGGATAAGCATACTTTGGCTGGGACTTGGGATGCATTTTTTCATGCATAACCCGGGTGGGGCAGGTCTCTATCTTCCTTTTAACGCATGGGGATGGATATTTGCTTCTTTGATGATCTGTCTGGGGTTGTGGCATATCACGTCGAAAGGCGAATTGGTGTCCAGCAGGCTCTTGCAAGTTTGGGGAGGCGCGATTGTATTGATGCTGCTACCCATGGCGTGGTCTGACGCCACCTTGCGTGATTACGCACTTCCTCGCCTCGGTGGTCTTGTCGGCGGCGGATTATTTATCTTCTCGCTCTATCAGTTCCGTCTTGCACAGAAGGCGCGTCAACAGCTATTGACGCTTATGCTGGTCGCAATAGCTATCGAAATGACTTTGGGTCTGGTGCAGTATTACCTGCTAACACCGGGCAATTGGCTTGGCTATGACACCAAAGCAAATCGTCCCTATGGCATTTTTCAGCAACCCAATGTGATGGCCAGTTTTATGGCCACCGGTTTGTCTCTGGCTGCTTGGCTAAATACCCTCAACCAACATCGATGGCTGAAGGCACTTCAGGGTTATGTGATCGTTGGTTCAGTGGTGTTGCTGATTGTTCTTCAATCCAGAGTTGGGCAATTGGGTGGAATATTGGCTTTGCTGATGATGCTTCCCTGGTTGAAGAGAAACCACGCTTTGAAGGTGACTCTTTCATGTGTCTTATTGGGCGTGCTGTTCGGACTCGCATCTCTGTATGGTGTGGAAGGGGTCAAGCGGGGTCTTTCTGTCTATCAGTCGGGGGGATATCGTACGATTTATTGGTCGTATGCATTGCACCTGGTGTCACAACATCCCTTTACCGGATGGGGGTATGGTTCTTTCGAATCGGTATTCCTACATAACTATATGGCAGATAAGTTATTGAATCCGGCAATGCCACAGATTGAGTACAACCTTGATCATCCTCATAATGAGTTGCTCTATTGGGCTGTTGAAGGCGGTATCTTGCCTGTCATCGGGCTCTTGGTGATGGGGGCCGCTGTGATATGGCGTGTAGCGGGTCAATCCTGGTCGCATGGATTGGCCTTATTGGCATTAGTCGTACCCATTACACTTCATACCCAGGTCGAATATCCCCTCTATCACTCCATTGCTCACTGGATTTTTTTATTGATGTTGGTCTGGTATATCGATGAAACCTGTGGGGCAGACGCTGCCAGAGGGATAGCCGTATACCGTTACCCCCATAAGTTGTTGTTACGCTTTCTGGCGGTTTCCATCCCCTTGTTTATCGTACCATTCATGTTGACTGCGCTTCATACTGCCTGGGTCGTCACCAAATACGAACGGGGTGGGTATAAGGAGCCAGCATTGTTGCTGGATATTATTAATCCAATGGCTTGGTTGACGCGGGTTGAGTTTGATGTAAATGCGGTACGATTGATGGTGGGTTTACAGACTCAGAATAAGACCGAACTGGAGGCTTACCTGGCATGGGGGCAAGATTTTGTTCGCCATACACCCAGAGCAAATATCTACGCGAACATGGTTGTTGCATTGAATGCGTTGGGGCGCCCTGACGAGGCTCGTAATTTAAGAGCCGAAGCGCTCCGTTGGTATCCAAAAGAACCATTGCTGATTGAGGCAACCTCTAAACCAATGGTCAGTGGTGTGGATACGTTACCTACTGGAGCAGCCAACTAAGGCTTGGAAAATGGGATATGAGGCAATCATCGCGGCTTGTCTCTATCCCGTTATAGCTGTAGGAATGAACCTGTGGTTTCCGTGCAAAAGGTAAGGTGGAGGGGGAATACACCTTTAGTCGCGCGCCTTTTTTATGTTCATCGGATTGGTTTTAACCTGTTGTTTCTAAACGATTTTAATCCATGGCGCGATCGGTTGGGTAATATGACGCATGGTCTTAATCATGCATCATGATGCGAGCAGGCATCGTTCTATTTTTTTATGCAGGTACTGCTCAGGAATCGTTTGACGCACTAGTTGTATTTTCTGAAAAATGTTGATGGCAATTACCCTGAACCTCATATTAATAGTTTCAGATGTGTATGTTCGATTTGGTGGTGATATCAAAAGAGATGTCTAGGCGAGATAGGTTTAATGGGTGAAAGCGTGAGTTTGTTGGCAAGTTTATTTTCATATTCTTTCCAAGTATCCCCTGATAGTAAAAATTGCATGTAGTTATGAATTGTCCATGCTATTCTGAAACAGTTATCCCTGTAACCGACTTTTTTGTGAGGAAATAATGAACGAGTTTCTGAAAGTTCTGCTGAACATTCGCAGTCTGCGTGCGGCTATTCGTGAGCTGCCGTTTGAGCAACTGCTGGAAGCTAAAGAGAAGTTTGACCTGGTTTACCAAGAGCGCGCTGATTCTGTTGAACAGGAGCGTGCTGAACAGGAAGAGCGTCAGCGCAAGCTGAATGAATTCACCGAAATGCTGCAGCAGGCTGGTATTGATCCTCGCGAGCTGCTGGCAACTGCCACTGCTCCGGCTGCTGCGACTGGCGCTGCCAAGAGCAAGCGTGCTCCGCGTCCGGCTAAATACAAGTACGAAGAAGATGGCCAGGAAAAAACCTGGACCGGTCAAGGCCGTATGCCGAAAGCCATTGCTGCTCAAGTCGCTCTGGGTAAAGACCTGAACGATTTCCTGATCTAATTCGTCAGGTTCAGAGATTGAATAATGCCGCCCTTGGGCGGCATTATTTTTTCCGTTTTACTCGTGGTTATCCTATCCGACCCTTTGCCCCACAGTTATCAACATTCTCGCTTGTATCCTTTTTACTGCGTTTTTACTGCGTTTCACCTCACTGTTACTTTTCTCAATATCACGCGTTGTTTGCGATTAATTTTGCCCTGCGGCTCACCAGCGCGATATCGCTATTTGTATAGGTCGTGCAGATACGTGTTTCGGAAATGCCTCTCACGATTCACGGGGCACCGTTCGGCAAGAGAAAGTCCTCTGCTGATGGAATATCCGGTAATCGTTATCTCTGGTCAGGGAGCGTGAGGTACAGAGATCGCCGCAAGGTATGGCCGGAATATTCAGGGTCGCCGATGCGTGTAATTGGCTGCGTGGCCATAACTGCCCTTGATGATGAGCAATCGATATCGGCTGCACTGTGAGAGATGAGGCCTGTATGGTGGATGGCGATGATATTTCCCACTCTGCTGGCAGAGTGGGGAAAGGCCGGGTGAAGTGTTATCGGGGCGCCACGCTATCGTTGCCACCCAGGGCGCGATAGATTTTGGCAGTGGTGGTGAGCTGCTCTTTTTGCTGTGCCAGCAGGCTCTGCTGGGCATCCCACAGTCGGTTCTGCTCATCGAGCCAGGCCTGCACGCCGGTCGCCCCCGCCTGGAAGCGAGCCTTGGCCAGTCGTTCGGCTTCCTGGGCATAACTCAGCTGCTCCTGCAGATAATCGAGTCGCTGCTGGCCATAGTGGCGGGCGGCCAGATTGTCTTCCACCTCCACCAGTGCGGTGTAGAGCTGTTTGCGAAACTCGGTTTCGGCGATCTGGTAATCCAGCTCGGAGCTTTCGATGGTGAGCTGTGTACGGTTGTATTCGAGGAAGGGGAGGGCGAGGCTGGCTCCCAGCGTACCGACCGGATTTTGCAGCACCTGCGCCAGTCGATCGGATGCGGTGCTGGCACTGCCGGTCAGGGTCAGGCTGGGGTAGAAGCTGGTGCTGATCTCATCCCCTTTTGCCAGCGTCTTGCGCAGCCGCAATTCGGCCGCTTTGACGTCGGGGCGGCGGGCCAGCACATCGGCCGGGATACCCACCGCAAGTTCAGGAATGGTCTGGTTTGCAAGGGACGCGGGTGCATACTCCAGCGGTCCGCTGTTGCGGCCCAGCAACAGACGCAGGGCATTGCGAGCCTGCTCCTGCTGCGCCTTGAGGGAGGCCAGCTCGGCCTGTTTGCCTGCCAGTTGCTGGCGTGCCTGCGCCAGATCGAGCCGGGTGATGGCGCCTGCTTGGTATTTGGTCTGAGTCAGCTGCTCGGTGCGCGTCAGGTTGGCCAGCTGCTGTTCCCCAAGGATGATGGCAGAGCCGAGATAGCCGAGCTGCCAATACTGCTCTAGGGTATTGCCGATCAGCAGCAGTCGGGTGCTGGCGAGATCCTGCTCGCTCGCCGCCGCCTCCCAGCTTGCCTGATCCCGCACCGAAGCGAGTTTGCCCCACAAATCCACTTCGTAACTGAGGCTCAGCGAGGGGCCAAGACTGTTGGTGCCTTTGCCACTTTTCAGGTCCTTGTTGCCAGTTGCGCCTATGGAGCCATTGACCGAGGGGGTGAGGTTGGTATCGGCCTGCTCGGCGCCCAGTCGGGCGCTTTTTAGCTTGAGGGCCGCTACACGCATGTCCGGGTTGGCGGCCAGTACCGCATCGACCAGTTTGTCGAGCTGGGGATCATGAAATTCACGCCACCAGGGGCTAGCCTGCGTAGCCAGTTGGGCGCCCTCTGCTTGTTGCCATGTGGGGGCGATCGCCAGCTCGGGTCTTTGATAGGTGCTGTGCTGACTGCAGCCGCTGAGGGCCATGCAGAGAGCCAGCCAGGAGAGTTTGTGCATTGTTATTCCCTCGCCAGTGCGACAACAGGGTCAAGCCGCGCCGCATTGCGTGCCGGCAGGTAACCAAACAGGATCCCGATGAGTGACGAGCAGCCAAAGGCCATCAGGATGGAGAAGAGCGAGAACTGCATCTTGATGGAGTCCACCAGCAGTGAAAAGAGCGCCCCAATGCCCAGCGAGAGACCGACGCCGAATATCCCCCCCAGCAGGCTCACCATCACAGCCTCAATCAGGAATTGCTGCAGAATATCTGACTGGCGGGCGCCCACGGCCATGCGAATGCCGATCTCGCGGGTGCGCTCGACCACCGACACCAGCATGATGTTCATCACGCCCACCCCGCCGACGATCAGCGAGATCACCGCGATGGCCGAGACCATCAGAGTCATGGTGGCGGTGGTTTTCTCTACCGATTTGATGATGCTGTCACTACTGAAGGTGAAGAAATCCTTCACCCCATGGCGCTTGGTGATCAGCTCGATCACCGCCTGCTCGGCCAGTGCCGGTTGTACCCCGTCCTTGACCCGGATGGTGATCTGGCTGAAGTGGTGTTGCGAGATGAGGCGACTCATCACCGCGCTGTAGGGCAGCCAGATATTGACCGACTGGCTGGTGGGGCCAAAACCGGTCTCCTGCGAGACCACCCCGACAATCCGCACCGGCAGGGTGCCGACCAGTACCACCTTGCCGACCGGATCATCCTGGCCAAGCAGACTGGTGATGCTCTTCTTGTCCACCACGGCGACGGCGGCACGCTGCTGGATATCTTGCCACTCCAGTAAGCGACCACTGACCAGCGTCATCCCCTTCACCTTGAAATAGTCGTTGCCGACCCCGGTCACACTGCCGCTGTTGGTCTTGTTGCGATAGCGCAACTGGCCGGAGCTGCCAATCTCGGGGCTGGCGCCCGCAAGATAGGGTTGCCCCAGTAGGGCATCGAGATCCCCCTTGTTGAGGGTCTGGATGCTGGCCATCTTCTCATCACCCCACCCCTTGCCCGGGAAGATTTCGATGGTGTTGGTGCCCATCGCATTGATCTGGTCGATTACCTTGGCGCGCGCTCCTTGCCCCAGCGCCACCACACTCACCACGGCGGCGATGCCGATGATGATGCCGAGCATGGTGAGGAAGGTGCGCATCCGGTGGGCGAGCATGGCATGCATCGCCATCCGTCCCGCTTCCCGATAGCGATCCCAGTCGTGGCCCATGGCACCTTTAGTAGTGGGCACTATTTTTTGAGGGGCTGTGGTTGTGGCGGTGGCTGGAGCCAACACGGCCGTTTGGCAGGGGCCGCTATCTTGTTCAATCCGACCATCTTTGAGAGTGATGATACGGTCGGCATGGCTGGCCACGTTCATATCGTGGGTGACCAGAATGATGGTGTGGCCCTGAGCGTGCAGCTCCTTGAGGATCGCCATCACCTCCTTGCCGCTCTGGCTATCCAGTGCGCCGGTCGGTTCATCGGCGAGGATCACTTCGCCGCCATTGGCCAGCGCCCGGGCGATACTGACCCGCTGCTGCTGACCGCCGGAGAGCTGACCCGGGGTGTGGTGACTGCGATCGGCCAGCCCCAGTCTGCTCAGTAGCTGACGCGCACGTGCCTGGCGATCCGGGCGGCTGGTGCCGGCATAGACAGCAGGGATCTCCACGTTGGCGGCGGCATCGAGATGGGGCAGCAGGTGGTAGCGCTGAAAGATAAAGCCGAAGTGGTGGCAGCGCAGGCGGGCCAGTGCCAACGCATCCATGGTGGCGGTGTCCTGACCGCGAAACAGATACTGGCCGCTGCTCGGGCTATCGAGACAACCCAGCAGGTTCATCAGGGTCGACTTGCCAGAGCCGGACGCGCCGACAATGGCGATCATCTCTCCTGCCGTGATGGTGAGGTCAAGAGGGTGGAGCACGGTGACTTCGCTGTCGCCGCTCTGGTAGCGTCGCTCGACCCCGTTCAGCTGGATCAACGGCAGCTGGTTCAGGGGCTCACTCATAGCATCACCGCCATCTCATCATTGTCGGCGGGGGTACCGTGATTGAGCTGCACCTCCTCCTTCTCGGCCAGCCCGCTGATCACCTCAATACGGATCTCGTCCTTCATGCCGGTCTTGATATGGCGGGTTTCGGTTGTTTCATCGTCCTTGACCACGGTGACTTCATACTCGTTATCACCCAGCGACTTGCCGAGGGCAGTTTGCGGCACAGTGAGCACCTGCTTGCGCTCGCCGAGCACTATGGTCACCTGGGTGGTCATTGCAACCCGCAAGGTATGGTCGGGATTGGGCACATCGAACAGGGCGTAGTAGTAAACGGCCGCATTGTTGGTGGTAGTGCCAGTGGTGGCCTGATCGTTGATGTTGGTAGGCGCTAACTCCACAGCGCGAAGCGTACCCTGATAGCGGGTATCCGGATCGCCGATCAGGGTGAAGTAGACCGGCATGCCGGCTTTGACCTTGGTGACATCAGCTTCGGAGATCTGCGCCTTGACCGTCATGGTCTCGAGGTTGGCCAGCTTTAGCACGGTCGGCACCGTCTGGCTGGCAGCCAGGGTCTGGCCCTGACGGGTCACAATGCTGATAACGGTGCCATCCATCGGCGCCAGGATTTTGGTGTAGCCCAGCTCGGTCTTGGCCCGATCAACCTTGATCAGGGCGTTGTCGATATTGGCCTGGCTATTTTGCAGTTCGGCGCGGGTGACCGCCAGCAGTGCCTCGGCACTCTCCAGATCGGCCCGTGAGCTCGCCTCCTGCTTGAACATCTGCTGCTGGCGCCGCCAGGCGAGCTCGTTCTGTTTGAGTTGCGCCTGCTTGATCTTGAGCTGGGCGCGGTTGCTGGCAAGCTCTGCCTCGGCCGTCTTGAGGTTGTTCTGGGCAATCAGGGGATCGATCTCGGCCAGCAGGTCTCCCTGCTTGACCTGATCACCTGCCTCGACGGCCAGCTTGGTAACCTGACCGGAGACCTGAGCCCCCACATCCACCTGCTCCACGGCCTGCAGCACGCCACTGGCCAGTACGGTCTGGGCGATATCCTCGCGGGTCACCTGAGCGGTCAGCATCGCCTTGGGTGGTTGACTGGGCCAGAGCAGCCAGCCGAGGAGCACCACGGCGATCAGCATGGTGATGGCCAGGGTTCTCTGCTTGGGGGTTATGTTCATCGATCACCTGAATGGAAACGGAAAAGGTTGTGCGCGGCGATTATCCTGCAGCAAAGCCCCGATAAATAACAGCCGCAAATATGTAAGCAAAGTTATGGCGTTAACTGTCAATAAGCCGTGAAAGGAGTAAGCGAGAGACCGCAGTGGTGAGCAAGATGGTCAGCAAGAGGATGGGGTGTGCGGCTGGCGATAGCGATGAAAAAGCCCTGCGCAGAGGCAGGGCTTTGGAATAGGTTATGGAGAGGGAGGATCAGGCCTTGGCCAGCAGATCCATCACCCAGGGCAGACCCTGCTTCTTGCGGCTGACAAAGCCCGGGTGGTAGCTGGACTCGGCCGGTACTTTGGCGTGCTCGGTAAAGTAGATACGGCTGGCAGCCGCAGTCAGGTCAGTCACCATCAACACGAAGAAGTCGAGCCCTTCGCTCGTCACGCGCTGGGCCATCTCCTGCTGCAGGGCTGGCAGGTGCTCGGCCAGTTGCTGTTCGCTGCCCACTTCGATCTGGCTCATGATGAAGTTCAGACCTTCGGCCTGGAATGCTTTCTCATCCTGCTGCAGCAACTGCGCAGGAGTGAGGCCGCTCAGGTCGGTTTTTGCCATCAGCAGCTGTTGACCGAACTCGGCCAGCGATACTTCGGCCAGCGGTGCCAGACGCTCACAAGCGATCTTGTCCTGCTCGGTGGTGGTCGGCGAGGTGAGACAGAGGGTGTCGCTCATTATGGCGCCCAGCATCAGGCGAGCCTGGCTGCGGGTCACGGTGCCTTGCTGGCTCAGCAGATCGAAGGCGATGGTGCAGGTGCAGCCGACGGCCCGGATCCAGGCATCCAGCGGAGACTGGGTGACCAGGGTACCGAGACGGTGGTGATCCACCAGACCCAATACATTGGCTTGTGCCAGTGTGGCGGGGCCCTGTTCCAGATCACTGAAATCCACCAGCCAGACATCTTCACCGGTCAGATCTTTGGTCAGCAACTCGGGTTCGCTGACGCCAGCCTGCTCCAGAATAAAACGGGTTTCGGTGCGCAGGTCACCCAGACGCCATGGGGTGGCCTGACGGCCCTGGCCATTGAGCCAGTCGGTGATAACCAGCGCACTGCAGATACTGTCGCTATCAGGATTCTTGTGACCAAAAACGTGGATCATAGACAAAGCCTCACAATTGGATACCCATAAAGGGGGGCAACACTATGCGAAATCCGCCACATGAAGGCAACCGGATCCACGCCCATGTTGCTGCCAGCTTCGCCTAACTCGCCATTTTATTGATCTGAGTCGGTAATCCTGACGCGAGTTCGGTGCTCACAGTTGGCTATTGGCTATTGGCTATTGGCTATTGGCTATTGCTGACTGTGCAGGCTATGGCACTCGTCCGTGCCTGCGCAGTCAGCATGTTCTGTCAGCCCTGTCAGTCGCCATCCTGCAAATCGGCGTTTTGGCCTGATTCAACGGCGCAGCAGCTCGCGAGCATTGGCCAGGGTGTTGTCGGTGATCTGGTCGCCACCGAGCAGGCGTGCCAGCTCATTGAGACGGGCATTCTGGTCGAGCGCATCCATCCGGGTTTCGGTGGTTTTGCCATCGGTATGCTTGCTCACCACCATATGCTGGTGGCCGTTGCCTGCCACCTGAGGCAAGTGAGTGACCACCATCACCTGAGTGGACTCGCCGAGCTGGCGCAGCAGGCGACCCACCACGGCGGCAGTCGGGCCGCTGATCCCCACATCCACTTCGTCGAAAATCAGAGTCGGGGTTGAGACCTTGCGGGCGCTGATCACCACGATGGCGAGGCTGATACGTGACAGTTCACCGCCTGAGGCCACCTTGCCAAGTGGCTGAATGGGTTGGCCCGGGTTGGTGGTGACCATAAACTCCACCCGATCTATACCCAGCGGAGAGAGGCTGCTCTGGGCGTCGGGGCGCACCTCGATGGCGAAATGGCCATCAGGCATCGCCAGTTCGTGCATGCTGCTGGTCACCTTGGCGCCCAGCTCCTCGGCATAACGCTGACGGCTCTGACTCAGGGCTTCGGCGGCCTGGACAAACGCCTGACGGGCCTCGGCCAGTTCATCTTCCATCCCCTCTAACCGCTCTTCGTCAGAGTTGAGGCGGGCGAGATCCGAGGCAAGCTCCTGATGGTGTTGGGCCAGATCAGCCGGTTTGACGTGGTGCTTGCGGGCCAGATTGATCGCCTTGGAGAGGCGGGCTTCCAGCTCGTTGAAACGTTCGGGATCCAGCTCCAGTCGGTCGAGGTAGCTGCGCAGCTCGCTGTGGCTCTCCTGCACCCCGATCAGTGCTTCGTTCAGCATCTCCAGTACCGGGGTGAGGCGGTTGTCCATGCTGACCAGCCCCTCTGCCCGATCGACGGCTGATTGCAGCAGGCCAGCGATAGTGGTCTCTTCGTTGTCATAGAGCAGATCGAGGCAAGCCCCGCACTCTTGCATCAGCTCGGTGCCGTTGGCGAGACGCTGGTGCTCCTCTTCTATCTCTTCAAACTCCCCCGGTTGTAGGGCGAATTCGTCCAGCTCCTGTACCTGATACTCGATCAGCTGGCGGCGGGCTTCCCGCTGCTGCTGCTCGGCCTTGAGCCGGTTCAGCTCGTTTTGTAGTTGACGCCACTGCTGATAGTGCTGGCGCACCTCATCGAGCAGCAGATGGTGACCGGCATAACCGTCGAGCAGAGCGAGCTGGTAATCGGGTTTGAGCAGCATCTGGTGGGCATGCTGACCATGCACGTTGACCAGCAGCTGGCCCAGATTCTTGAGCTGGGTGAGGGGGACGGGCACGCCGTTGATATAGCTGCGTGAGCGCCCCTCGGCGGAGATGACTCGCCGGACGATACACTCACCTTCGTTTTCCAGTTCGTTGGTGGCGAGCCAGGCGCGGGCGGCCGGGTTGTTGTCCAGCTGGAAGCGGGCGCTGACCTCGCTTTTGTCGCTATCGGGTCGCACCATGCCGGCTTCGGCCCGCTCTCCGAGGCAGAGACCGAGAGCGTCGATGGCGATGGATTTACCGGCACCGGTCTCACCTGTGATGCAGGTCATGCCCGGTTGTAGATCGAGTTCGAGAAACTTGACGATGGCGAAGTTGTTGACGGTCAGCTGGGTCAGCATGGTCTCATCCTGTATAGGTCAATATTACTGTGTATACATCCAGTATATGCTGGTCTTATATACAGTAAAGAGGGCGCCGCCATTTTTAACAAAGGAAAGCCGCGCCAGTGCGCTATGGCTATGAGAATGCGGGACTGACTATTGGTACGCAGTACGGATATGAAGTGCTGGGGGCGTTGCCACGACAGAAAACAGAGAAAGGCGCCAATTCAGGCGCCCTCTCTGGCAATGCCGTTGTCGGTCAGCGCCGATTAAAACAGCTTGCTGCCCCAGCCGAGCTTGTTGCGCAGCACGTGGAAGTAGCTGTAGTCGAGCGGGTGAACCAGATGAAGCTGGTGGTGGCTCTTCTTGATGAGGATCTCGTCCCCCGGGTGGACCGCCAGCGTCACCTGGCCATCACAGCTGACCTGCATGGCATCGTCCTGATTGTCTGGTGAGACCAGCAGCCGCACTTCGCTGTCGGCATCGAGCACGATGGGGCGACTGCTCAGGGTGTGCGGGAACATGGGCACCAGCGTGATGGCGTTGAGTTTGGGGGTGAGGATGGCGCCACCTGCCGACAGGGAGTAGGCGGTCGAGCCGGTCGGGGTGGCGACAATGATGCCGTCCGAGCGCTGGCTATACATAAAGCTGCCATCGATATAGACCTCGAACTCGATCATATGGGCGATCTTGCCCGGGTGTAGTACCGCCTCGTTGACCGCCAGATTGCTCGACTTGCGCTCGCCGTGGCGATAGACCGAGGCTTCCAGCAGGAAGCGGTGTTCGCTCTTGTAGTGACCGGAAAGCACCTGCTCCAGCGGCAGCAGATAATCCTGCGGCGAGAGATCGGTCAGAAAGCCGAGGTTGCCCCGGTTTACCCCGATCACCGCCACATCGAAGCGCGATAGTACCCGCGCCGCCCCCAGCATGTTGCCGTCGCCGCCCACCACGATGGCGAGATCGGCCTGCTGGCCCAGCTGCACCAGATCCATCACGTTTTCATCGAGGATGCTCAGGGTCTGGGCGACCCGGCTCTCCACCAGTACCCGAAAGCCGCGGGCGGTCAGGTATTGATGCAGGCCGGTCAGCGTCTGGTTGGCCCCCTCATGGTGGGGTTTGCCAATCAGGGCGATGGTTTTGAACGGAGAATCCATAGTCTGTCGGGTCTGGGATGAGTATTGCGGGCCAGTATACAGTGCTTTGCCCCGCTTGTGACGCTCTCCCGTGTGACGGGGGCGGCTATCCCCTTGAGTCAGCTGGCTAAAGGGTGAGCGGCAACGCCAAGAAACAGCTGCTTGCGGCAGATCATCCACCCTGATTGGCCTTTTACCCCTTGAAAGCCGGGGATGCATCCCCATAATAGCGCCAACATAGTCGGTCTGTTGTCGTCCGGTCGCTCAACCTGACGTCAGGGCCCTCATAAGTAACCCCGGAATTGGAGATGTCATGAACCACGAAGAGCAAAAGGTTGAAGCGATGGAGCAAGTGGAAGCCCAGCCAGTCGAGCCGACCGATGTAGACAGTGAAGTGACAGCCGAGCAGGCCCGCATTGCCGAACTGGAAGCGCAGCTGGAAACCGCCATCCAAAAAGCGGCGGAAGAGCGTGAACGCGCCCTGCGTACCGCCGCCGAGATGGAGAACCTGCGCCGTCGTACCGAGCTGGATGTGGAGAAGGCGCACAAATTCGCTCTGGAGAAGTTCGCCAATGAACTGCTGCCGGTGCTGGACAACCTTGAGCGTGCCATCGAACTGGCCGACAAGGAGAACGAAGCCCTTAAGCCGATGATCGAAGGTGTCGAGCTGACCCTGAAATCCATGCAGAGCGGCGTGGCCAAGTTTGGTCTGGTGGCGCTCGACCCGATCAACCAGCCGTTTGACCCCAATGCCCATCAGGCGATGAGCATGGTGCCGAGTGCCGATGTGGCCCCGAACACCGTCATTGCAGTGATGCAGAAGGGCTATGACCTCAACGGTCGGGTGATCCGTCCTGCCATGGTGATGATCGCCAAAGCGGTCGACTGATTGGCTGTGGGGGCCCGAGCCCGCCCTGTGGCGGGCTTTTTGTTTCGCAGTGCAGCACCTGTTCATCTTGCCCGGTTTTACGGCTCAACGTGACCGCGCAACCATGACAAAGGGTGTGGTTTTTTAGGGTTGGGGCTTGAAGCTGCGTCTGGCGACCCCATATAGGTAGCAAGGCCGCGGCGGCACAAAAAATTTGATGCCGGGAGCTTGAAAGCCAGATTGGCAGCCCCCACCTAGCCGTTAACGCATTAAGGCGAGTTCCTCGCCAGTTTATTCAAAGTATTTGGAGATTCGTCAAATGGGTAAAATCATCGGTATTGACCTGGGTACTACCAACTCCTGCGTCGCTATTCTGGATGGCGACACTGCTCGCGTGATCGAGAACGCAGAAGGCGATCGTACTACTCCGTCCATCATTGCCTATGCCGATGATGGCGAGATCCTGGTTGGTCAGCCGGCCAAGCGTCAGGCCATCACCAACCCGAAAAACACCCTGTTCGCCATCAAGCGTCTGATTGGTCGTCGTTTTGAAGATGAAGAAGTGCAGCGTGACCTGAAAATCATGCCGTACGCCATCGCCAAAGCTGACAACGGCGACGCCTGGGTTGAAGTCAAGGGCAAGAAAATGGCACCGCCGCAGATCTCTGCCGAAGTGCTGAAGAAGATGAAGAAGACCGCCGAAGATTACCTGGGCGAGCCGGTAACCGAAGCCGTTATCACTGTTCCGGCCTACTTCAACGACGCCCAGCGTCAGGCTACCAAGGATGCCGGTCGCATCGCCGGTCTGGATGTAAAACGCATCATCAACGAACCGACTGCTGCTGCATTCGCTTACGGCGTGAACAAGGTCAAGGGCGAGCGCAAGGTTGCCGTATATGACCTGGGTGGCGGTACTTTCGATATCTCCATCATCGAGATTGACGAAGTGGAAGGCGAAACCACCTTCGAAGTACTGGCGACCAACGGTAATACCCACCTGGGTGGTGAAGACTTCGACAACCGCGTCATCAACTATCTGGTAGACGAGTTCAAGCGTGAGCAGGGCATCGACCTGCGCAACGACCAGCTGGCTCTGCAGCGTCTGAAAGATGCCGCCGAGAAAGCCAAAATCGAGCTCTCTTCTGCCCAGCAGACCGACGTCAACCTGCCGTACATCACTGCAGATGCCACCGGTCCGAAGCACATGAACATCAAGGTGACCCGCGCCAAGCTGGAATCCCTGGTGGAAGACATGGTGAAGGACTCTCTGGAGCCTGTTCGTGTCGCCCTGAAAGACTCCGGTCTGGCAGTTGGCGAGATCGACGACGTGATCCTGGTTGGTGGTCAGACCCGTATGCCGCTGGTTCAGAAGACCGTTGCCGAGTTCTTTGGCAAAGAGCCGCGTAAAGACGTCAACCCGGACGAAGCCGTGGCCATGGGTGCTGCCATCCAGGGCGCCGTACTGTCCGGTGACAAGACCGACGTACTGCTGCTGGACGTTACCCCGCTCTCCTTGGGTATCGAAACCATGGGCAGCGTGATGACTGCGCTGATCGAGAAGAACACCACCATTCCGACCAAGAAGTCCCAGGTGTTCTCCACTGCCGAAGACAACCAGTCTGCCGTGACCATTCACGTGCTGCAGGGTGAGCGCAAGCGCGCCAGCGACAACAAGTCTTTGGGCCAGTTCAACCTGGAAGGCATCCGTCCGGCACCGCGTGGTCTGCCGCAGATCGAAGTTACCTTCGACATCGATGCCAACGGTATCCTGCACGTCTCTGCGAAAGACAAAGAGACCAACAAAGAGCAGAAGATCACCATCCAGGCCTCCTCTGGTCTGTCTGATGACGAGATCGAGCGCATGGTACGCGAAGCCGAAGCCAACGCGGCCGAGGACAAGAAGTTTGAAGAGCTGGTACAGGCTCGCAACCAGGCTGATGGTCTGGTCCACTCCGTACGCAAGCAGATCACCGAAGCCGGTGAAGCCCTGCCTGCCGACGACAAGACCAAGATCGAAGCCGCTCTGAGCGAGCTGGAAGCGGCCATCAAGGGTGACGACAAGGCTGCCATCGAAGCCAAACAGCAGGCTCTGCTGGAAGCGTCCCAGAAGCTGATGGAAATTGCCCAGCAGCAGGCTCAGGCCCAGGGTGCAGCCGGTGCTGATGCCGGTCAGTCCTCCTCTTCTGCCAAGGCTGACGACGACGTAGTCGACGCCGAGTTCGAAGAAGTGAAAGACGACAAGAAGTAAGCCCTACCCAGATGGGCGAAGTCCGCTTCGCCCATCGGCTTGGTCAATGAATTCACGGGCGTTGGGTAACCAACGCCCGTCTGCGTAACCACAGGATGAGTATGTCGAAGCGCGATTTCTACGAAGTACTGGGTGTGGCGAAAGATGCCGACGATCGCGAGATCAAAAAGGCGTACAAGCGCCTGGCCATGAAGTATCACCCGGATCGTAACCAGGGTGATGCCGCATCCGAAGAGAAGTTCAAAGAGGTCAAGGAAGCCTACGAGGTCCTGACCGATGCCAACCTGCGTGCCCGTTACGACCAGTACGGCCATGCCGGTGTCGACCCGAGCCAGGGTGGCGGTGGCCACGGTGGCTTTGGCGGCGGTGCCGACTTCGCCGACATGTTTGGTGACGTATTCGGTGACATCTTCGGCGGTGGCCGTGGTGGTGCCCGTCGTGGCCCGGCCCGAGGCTCCGACTTGCGTTACACCATGGAGCTGACGCTGGAAGAGGCGGTGCGCGGGGTCTCCAAGGAGATCAAGGTGCCGACCCTGGTTCACTGCGAAGTCTGTAACGGCTCCGGTGCCCACACCGGCAGCAGTGCCCAGACCTGCCCGACCTGCCACGGCTCCGGCCAGGTGCAGATGCGTCAGGGCTTCTTTGCGGTGCAGCAGGCGTGTCCGCACTGTCACGGTCGCGGCAAGATCATCAAGGATCCGTGCCGCAAGTGTCACGGTGAAGGTCGCTACCAGCGCACCAAGACCCTGTCGGTGAAAATTCCGGCGGGCGTCGATACCGGCGATCGCATCCGTCTCTCCGGCGAAGGGGAAGCGGGGGAAGCGGGAGCTCCGGCAGGGGATCTCTACGTACAGGTGCACGTCAAAGAGCACGAAATTTTCGTGCGTGACGGCAACAACCTCTACTGCGAAGTGCCCATCAGCTTCACCGCAGCTGCCCTAGGTGGCGAGATTGAAGTGCCGACCCTGGATGGCCGCGTCAAGCTCAAGGTCACTCCGGAGACCCAGACCGGCAAGATGTTCCGCATGCGCGGCAAGGGCGTGAAGTCAGTACGCTCCGGCCAGGTAGGGGATCTGATGTGCAAGGTGGTGATCGAGACTCCGGTCAACCTCACCGAGCAGCAGAAAGAGCTGCTGCGCCAGCTGGACGAATCCTTCAGCGGCGCCGCTGCCAAGACCCACAAGCCGAAATCGGAAGGCTTCTTCGAAGGGGTGAAACGCTTCTTCGACGATCTGACCAGCTGATTTCAGCGACCCGAATAAACAGAGCCGGCCTTGTGCCGGCTCTATTTTTGCCCGCCATTTCGCCAGGATCCGCCCTATTGAGTGGATCCTGATGAGGGATCCTCCTCACAACTCCCGCCAATTCCTGCTGTACAAATGTTATCCCGCTCACACTGTTGCTGAAACGGTTTAGTTGCTGTATTGAGCTAGCTAAATCGGTTTAGCTATGCTCTGGCTGTCGATAACAACAGCGCCCGTCCGGGCCACAGATGACAGGTGAGGAAGATGATGATGTTCAAGAGCAAGTTGGCGCTGGCGGTAGCGCTGGGACTGGGGATGAGCAGCCCGCTGTGGGCGGCGCAGGCGAGTATCGCAGGTGAAAGTGTCGAGGCCAGACTGGCTGCGCTGGAGGCGCGGGTACAGGCGGCCGAAGCGAGAGCCGAGGCGGCAGAGAGCCGTGCCAGTCAGGCGGAAGTGAAAGCGAGCGCCGCCAGCGAGCAGGCGCAGGTGGCTAACAACCGCAGCCAGAAGGTGGATGAGAAGACAGCAGGTGCCCAGGGCTTCGAGTTTCACGGCTATGCCCGCTCGGGCCTGTTGGTAAACAGCAATGGCAATGGCGGGCGCGGCGGCCCCTACATCACCTCGGCCGGTTCGGTGGGCGGGGCTGTCGGTCGTCTTGGCAACGAGGATGACACCTATATGGAGGCCAACCTGCTGAAAACCCAGACCTTCGAGGATGGCAGCTGGGCCCGCTACAAGCTGATGCTGGCAGACGGGGTGGAGACCAGCAACGACTGGACCGCCAGCGATTCGAGCCTCAATACCCGTCAGGTGTTTGCCGAGATCGGTAATCTGGCGAGCTTCGACGGCCCTTTCAAGAATGCGGTGCTGTGGGCGGGCAAGCGTTTTGACCGCGACAACTTCGACATCCACTGGCTCGATTCCGACGTGGTGTTCCTGGCCGGTACCGGCGGCGGCGTCTACGACGTGCAGCTGGCCGACAGCTGGAAGGCCAACTTCTCTCTCTATGGCCGCGATTACGGCGACATCAGCGCCAGCGGTCTCTCCGATATCGAGAGCTACATCCTCACCATGAACAACCGCGTCGGCAACTGGCAGTGGATGGTGAACGGTTTCTCGGCCAAGGACAATGACGCCCGCATCAAGGACAAGGGGGCGGGCATCGAGGCGGCGGACAAGGGGGCACACACCCTGCTGGCCTACCACGGCGAGAGCTTCTTTGGCATCAACCCCGGGTTTGCCAAGGCAGCGGTGCTGTACGGTCATGGGTTGGGGGCCGAGGTCAAGGGGCTGGGCTCTGACAGCGAACTGCTGCCGGACGCCGATGCAGTGCGGGTCGCCGTGTTTGGCGCCACCGATCTCAACTCGCGCTGGCGTTTTGCCCCGGCCCTGCTGGCCGAGCAGAGTCAGGATCGCTACGTGAAAGGGGACGAGTACCGCTGGCTTACCTTCAATACCCGGGTGGCGCAGGTGCTGAGCCAGAACGTCGAGCTGGTCTACGAGGCGGCTTGGCAGTACATGGATCTCGACCCCAAGGGTTACAAGGGACGCCAGGCGGTGAACGGCAACTTCACCAAGCTCACCTTCGCCCCCACCTTCAAGGCGCAGACCGCCGGTTTCTTTGAACGTCCCGAGCTTAGGGTGTTCGCCAGCTGGATGGACTGGTCCTCCGAGCTCGACAATTACGCCAGCGACGATGCCATGGGCCAGAGCAACTTCACCGCCGGTGGCGAGTGGAACTTTGGCGTACAGATGGAAACCTGGTTCTAGTTCGTTATCCCGATCACAAAAATGGCAGCCGGTGCCGAGATCTGTTGGTTGGCTAAAACGGTTTAGCTGATAATGCCAGCCAACAGAACAGAGTTCGGGTTTGACCGTGGATCCGATGCAGCAGTGGAGTAGCAAGGTGACGAATCGTGTGTG
>NZ_QAJD01000094.1:0-608 GCF_003061465.1 Aeromonas sp. HMWF017 | reverse complement strand
CCCGCCAATGTGGCGGTTGGTGTGGCACGGCTGGGTGGCGATGCGGCCTTTATCGGCCGGGTTGGTGCTGACCCGTTCGGCCGCTTTATGGCCGATACCCTGAGCGGGGAGGGGGTGGATATCGGTGCGCTGCGGCTCGATCCTGACCATCGCACCTCTACCGTGCTGGTGGCACTGGATGACGAGGGGGAGCGTAGCTTCACCTTTATGGTGCGCCCCAGTGCCGACCAGTTCCTCACCCCGGATGAGTTGCCCCGCTTCGATGCCGATCAGTGGTTGCTCACCTGCTCCATCGCGCTCGCCAACGAACCGGTGCGCACCAGTTGCCTGCAGGCCATGGTGGCCATCAAGGCGGCAGGCGGGCGGGTTTGCTTCGACCCCAACCTGCGCCCCGAGGTGTGGGGCAACCCCGCCGAGATGCTGCCGCTGGTGCGCGAAGCCATCGCGCTGGCGGATGTGGTCAAGCTTTCCATCGAGGAGCTGCAACTGCTGAGTGGCGAGGATGAACTGGCGGCCGGGCTTGCAACTTTCTCTGGCCCGGCGCTGGTGCTGGTGACCAGAGGGGCGGCCGGGGTGGTGGCTCGCCTTGATGGCGAGTTGCTGGAGTG
>NZ_QAJD01000093.1:22780-25949 GCF_003061465.1 Aeromonas sp. HMWF017 | reverse complement strand
ATGAGGCAGAGCTTGGAGTGGATCTTGAGGCTCGGCACCCCGAACACCACCTTGACCCCGGCATCGGTCAGGATGTTTGCCCAGTCGATGTTGGCCGCTTCGTCGAAACGGGCGCGCAGTTCGACCACCACGGTCACCTTCTTGCCATTGTTGGCAGCATCGATGAGGGAGTGGATGATCCGCGACTTCTTGGCGACCCGGTAGATATTGATGCGAATGGCGCTCACCGCCGGATCGAACGCCGCCTGGCGCACCAGCTCGGTGAAGTGGTGGAACTTGTGGTACGGGTAGTAGAGCAGGATATCCTGCTTGGTAATCGCATCGAAGGCGTTGACGAAGCCGTCAAAATCGCGGCAATCGAGGGCCGGCAGCTTGGGGTTTTCCAGATAGTCACGACCCACGTTGGGGAAGCCGATGAAATCCTTGAAGTTATGGTAACGCCCACCCGGCATGATGGCGTCGTAGGAGCTGATCTGCAGCTTGAGCTTGAGGAAGCTAATCATGGCAGCGGGCATCTCCCGCTCGTAGACGAAGCGCACCGGCATGGCGGTGAGGCGCTGCTTCAAGCCGTCACTCATCTTGTCCACCAGGCTCAAGTCCAGCTGGTCGGAGAGATCATATTCGGCATCCCGGGTCAGCTTCACCGCATAGGCGGCAATCTCGTCGTAGTCGAAGAAGCCTTTGAAAATCTCGTCCAGACAGAAGCGGATGACGTTATCCAGAATGATGATCTGCTTCTTGCGGCGGGTCCCTTCCGGCGGCAGCTGGAAGAAGCGGGGCAGGTCGTCGGTCGGCACTTCCACCAGGGCGTACTGGATCACCTGACCGTTCTTCTTCATCTCGATGGCCAGATAGGTGTACTCATCCTTGAGGAATTTGACCGGATTGACCTCTTTGTTGAGCAGGATCGGGATGATGTGACGCAGCACCTTCTCCTTGAAGAAGACCCGCAGCCATTTCTGAATGGCATCGGAGAGCTGGTTCTCGTTGACCAGAAAGATGTTATGGCGAGCGAGCGCAATCAACAGCTCTTTATAGGTGTTGTCGAACGCTTCACCGAGCGCCATCACTTTTTGCTGGATGGCGCGCAGCAGCACTTTCGCTTCATCGTCGCCACCATGTACTTCATTGATGAGGATGCGACGCTTGACGTCCGATACCCGTACCTTGAAGAACTCATCCTGGTTGGAGGAGAAGATCCCCAGAAAACGAACCCGCTCGATGAGGGGCACCGTCTTGTCCATTGCCTCTTGCAACACCCGTTCATTGAATGAGAGCCAGCTCAGCTCTTTCTCTTCATACTGCTTGTCGGTGCTCATCTTGTGCCTCTGTTTCAGGTCGCGTCTGCGCGGCAGTTATGGCGTTAATATATGACAAATAAATGACAGTATTGTTACTGCTCGCTGAACCCTTCGTCGATGTCGACCACCAGATCGTCGGAGAGGGATTCCAGCGCGGTGATAAGCGTATCCATCGCGAGCCCGTCGGGCAGGGCAACCAGCGCATGGGCATAGAAGAGCGGGGCGCCGGAGTGGGGAGCCGGTTCACAGCCGGTGGTGAGATCGGCCACGTTGATCTCGAGCTGGCGCAGGATGCTGGCTACTTCATGGACGATGCCGGGGCGGTCGTTGCCGGTCACTGTCATCATGACTTGATGGGCTGGCTCGGCGGTCGGTGTCCCTTCGGCAAAGCTGATGGTCAGACCCGGTAGCAGGGCCAGTGCTTCGCACAGGCTGCGATAGTGCTCATCGGGGACAGAGACATGGAGGATACCGGCAAACTGGCCCGCCAGCTCGCTCATGGCGCTGCCCAGCCAGTTGCCCTGCTCGCGGCTGATGACTGCAGCCAGACTCTCGACGATCCCGGGTTTGTCTGCACCGATCACGGTGACCACCAATTGCTTTTGCATCCTGCTCTCCTTGAAATGGAATTTCTTACTCTATCCCTATTGTGCCTGCTGGGGCTGGTCATATGAACCCCCGCCTGCTGACAAATAGATAAAAAGACGGGACTTTTCACTTTCTATACACGGGTCTGCTGCCTTGCTTCGTGGCGGCTGTGGTAAAGTGATTCCCCTTTCGTGTCGTGAACTGGATCGTGCTCTCATGAATACCCTTGTCCTATCGGGATTGTTGTTGCTGGCGCTGCTTGTGCTGGCGATCTTCTGGAGCAAAGGCAGACAGCAAAAGCGCCTGCCCTATGATGTGCAGGAGACCCTGTTCAGTCCCGCCGAGCGATCCTTCCTCGGGGTGCTGGATCTGGCGGTGGGTGACAAGGCCCGGGTCTTTGCCAAGGTGCGGGTGGCCGATGTGCTGACGCCGCAGGCCGGGATCGGCAAAAGCAAATGGCAGCAGCACTTCAACAAGATCAGCGCCAAGCATTTCGACTATCTGCTTTGCCACCCTTCTGATCTCTCCTTTATTTGCGCCATCGAACTCGATGACAGCTCCCACCGCCATCAGAAGCGCAAGGCGCGGGATCTCTTTCTGAAAACCGCCTGCGACAGCGCCGGTCTGCCGTTGCTGCAGATCCCGGCAAGTGCCAGCTATCTGGTGGAAGAGCTGCGCGAACAGATCCTGCCGCTGCTGGTCAAAACCAGCGAACCATTGATCGACGATTTGCCGCACGGGGCGCGCCGCGAGCCCACCTTCAACCCTCTGCTGCTGGACGGCGTGGATGTCGGTGCCGGGATGCGTGGCCGCACTCCCCATGCCGAGGCCATCTCGCCTGCGTCGCTCCGCGAGCCCGCCATCCAGGCCAACGGGGCGGTGGAGGCGCCACAGAGTGAGGGGGAGCTGGTCGATAGCCTGTTCGCCGATGTGGAGGATGATGAAGAGCACGAGGTACACCACTGCCCTCGTTGTGATGCGCCGCTGGTGGAGCGGGAGGCGAAAAAAGGCCCCCACGCCGGTCGGCTCTTTCTGGCTTGCAGCCGTTTTCCCGAGTGTCGTTACGCGGCGCCGCACCACCATAATCGCCACTGAGTGCGCTTCACCGTGTTGCATACTGCCCTCTGACGAGGGCAGTTTTCTTTCCGCTATTGGCGGCATTTGTTAACGGCGCCAATGCAGAAAATTCCTCGGCAAAATTTATCTAATCTCCCGTTTCTGTCGATACACTTAGCCTGAATACGACAATTTTTGACAATGCGTCGGAATTTTGGCACTTT
>NZ_QAJD01000093.1:21712-22770 GCF_003061465.1 Aeromonas sp. HMWF017 | reverse complement strand
GTTCAGGACATCGCGAGGAATGGATATGGTGGAGATGGGCGTGTTGATTGTTGATGCCGATGCGCAGCGGCGCCAACAGTTGGGAACCGTGCTCTCGTTTATGGGGATCCCGTGGCAGGAGGTGGCACAAAGCGATCTGGATGTGGCCATCGAATCCTCCGGCCCGTTGCAAGGTGTGCTGGTGGGTGAGCTGACCGACCGTCCCTTGTCAGAGTTGCTGGCCGCCTTCCCCCGTACCCCCTTCCTCTCGCTGGTTGAGGCCGATCTGCCCAACAGCAACTTTATCGGGGTGGCGATCTCGCCCTTTACCTATGAATCCCTCACCCGTCATCTGCACTTCTGTCAGGCCTTTGTATCCTTGCATCCCCGTCAGCAGACCCATGACAAGGGGCAGGCCTTACTGCGTTTGCTGGTGGGCAAAGGGAAGGGGATCCAGGAGGTGCGTCGGCTCATCAGCCAGGTGGCCGAGACCGATGCCAACGTGCTGATCCTCGGGGAGTCCGGTACCGGTAAAGAGGTGGTGGCTCGCGCTATCCACGAACTCTCTTCCCGCAGCAGTGGCCCCTTCGTGCCCATCAACTGCGGCGCTATTCCTGCCGAATTGCTGGAGAGCGAACTGTTTGGCCACGAGAAGGGGGCCTTTACCGGCGCCATCGCGGCCCGTCGTGGTCGCTTCGAGCTGGCGCAGGGGGGCACCCTGTTCCTCGACGAAATCGGCGACATGCCGATGCCGATGCAGGTCAAATTGTTGCGGGTATTGCAGGAGCGGCTGTTCGACCGGGTCGGTGGCGGCAAGCCCATTCAGGCCGATGTGCGCATCATTGCGGCTACCCACCGGGATCTGGAGGCGATGATCCGCACTCAGGGTTTTCGTGAAGATCTCTACTACCGCCTCAACGTCTTCCCCATTGAGACGCCGCCACTGCGGGATCGCATCGATGACATCCCGCTGCTGCTGCAGGAGCTGCTCAACCGCCATGCCGAGCAGCACCACGGCTTTATCCGGTTGACCCAGCGGGCGCTGGAGTCGCTGATGCAGTACCCCTGGCCTGGCAACG
>NZ_QAJD01000093.1:0-21692 GCF_003061465.1 Aeromonas sp. HMWF017 | reverse complement strand
CTCCAACCTGCTGGAGCGACTGCTGATCCTCTACCCGCACCAGATCGTCGATGTGGCCGATCTGCCGAGCCGTTATCGCCTGCTGCCGAGCGAGCCGCGGGATGAGCGGCTGACCGAGATGGATGAACGGGATGCGCTGGCGGCGGTGTTCCAGGATCCGCCCGAGCTGGATCACTCCCTCGCCTCGGCTCGCACCATGCAGCTGCCGGAGGAGGGGGTCAACCTCAAAGAGATGCTGGCCGACCTCGAAGTGGAGCTGATCCGTCAGGCGCTGGAGTCTCAGGACGGGGTGGTGGCCCGCGCCGCCGATCTGCTCGGCATGCGCCGTACCACTTTGGTGGAGAAGATGAAAAAGTACGGGATGAGCAAGGACGTCTGAGGGTCAAAGCCTTGACGCCAATACGCAATCCATTGTTTTAGTTAATATAATTTAGTGGCATGGAAATTGAATAACCTGAGCCAATAGCCAGTTTGAGGTCAGGTTTATGACAATCCAGCAGCAGGACATGCCACTCCAGTCCCACGAAGTGAGCCAGCTCTATGCCATCTTCAAGGCGCTCCCCACTGGGGTGTTGTTGCTTGACGGGGCAGGGGTGGTCACCCGCGCGAATCCGGCGGCCATCTCTCTGCTGGGGGAGCCGCTGGAAGGGGAGCTCTGGCGCTACATCATTGCCCGCTGCTTCGAGCCGCGCGAGGATGATGGCCACGAGATCTCCCTGCGTGACGGACGCCGGGTCCAGCTCTCGACCCAACCGCTGCCGGATCAGCCCGGCCAGCTGGTCTTTATCAATGACCTGACCGAAACCCGCAAACTGCAAGACCGCATCAACCACATGAAGCGGCTGTCGGCGCTGGGCAATATGGCGGCCTCGCTTGCCCACCAGATCCGCACGCCGCTCTCCGCTGCCATGCTCTATGCCGCCAACCTGGCCAACCGCACCCTCAAGCCGGAATCCCGCACTCAGTTTCAGCAAAAGCTGATGGCCCGTTTGCAGGATCTGGAGAAGCAGATCAACGACATCCTGCTGTTCGCCCGCAACGGCGACAATCAGGTGGTCACCCCCATCTCGGTACAAGGGCTGCTGGCCGAAGTGCAGGCCGGTGCCGAGGCCTTCTGTCAGCAGCAAGGCTGCGAGCTGCACATGGAGGCGCCGGAGCCCGATCTCTGTCTGCTGGCCAACAGCAGCGCGTTGGCGGGAGCCATCAACAATCTGATTGCTAATGCCCAGCAGGCAGGGGCCACCTCACTCTTGGTCAGCGCGGTGCGCAGCGGTACCCGGGTGGAGATGCGGGTCATCGATAATGGCAAGGGGATCCCTTCCCATCAGCTCGGTCAGGTATTCGAACCCTTCTTTACCACTCGCTCCCAGGGCACTGGACTCGGGCTGGCGGTGGTGCAATCTGTAGTGCGTGCCCATCAGGGGGAGGTCGGTGTGGCCTCGGTTCCCGGTGAAGGCACCTGCTTTACTCTGTCGTTCCCCCTGCACCAGCAACCGGTGCAGCTTGGAGGTGTAGCATGACACAGGCCAGGATCCTGGTAGTTGAAGATGACAATGGCCTGCGCGAAGCGCTGGTGGATACCTTGTTGCTCGGCGGTTATGAGTGCCGTGAAGCGGACAGCGGCGAGCGGGCTCTGCTGGCCCTCTCCCGTCAGCCGTTTGACATGGTGATCTCCGATATCCAGATGGGGGGGATGGACGGTCTCACTCTGCTGGCTACTATCCGCCAGCAATATCCGCAGATACCTGTGCTGCTGATGACCGCCTACGCCAATATCGACGGCGCGGTGCGCGCCATGCGCGAAGGGGCCATCGACTATCTGGCCAAGCCGTTCTCCCCGGAGGTGCTGCTTAATCAGGTCAGCCGCTATGTGCCCGCCCAGAAGGTGGAGAAGCGCGCCGTGGTCTACGGGGATCCCAAAACTGCCGAGCTGTTCCAGCTGGCGACCCGGGTGGCCAGAAGCGAAGCGACCGTGATGGTGACCGGCCCGAGCGGGACGGGGAAAGAGGTGCTGGCCCGTTACATTCACGACAATTCCAGCCGCGCCGAGCAGCCCTTCGTCGCCATCAACTGCGCCGCCATTCCGGAAAACATGCTGGAGGCGACCCTGTTTGGCTACGAGAAGGGTGCTTTCACCGGTGCGGTACAGGGGTGCCCGGGCAAGTTCGAACAGGCGCAGGGGGGCACCCTGCTGCTCGACGAGATCACCGAGATGGATCAGGGGTTGCAAGCCAAATTGTTGCGGGTGTTGCAGGAGAAAGAGGTGGAGCGGCTCGGCAGTCGCAAGATGATCCCGCTGGATGTGCGGGTCATCGCCACCAGTAACCGGGATTTGAAAAAAGCGGTGCAGGATGGCCTGTTCCGCGAAGATCTCTACTATCGCCTCAACGTCTTCCCGCTGCGCTGGTCTGCTCTGTGCGAGCGGCCCGGCGACATTCTGCCGCTGGCGGAGCATCTGCTGGCGCTTCATGCCAGTCAGCAGGGGCTGCCGACACCACAGTTGACGGATGCCTCGCGGGAACGGCTGCTGGCTCACCCCTGGCCCGGCAACGTGCGGGAGCTGGACAACGTGGTACAGCGTGCCCTGATCCTCAGCCCCGATGGGGTCATTGATTGTGACCACCTCATTCTGGAGGAGCTGGATGAGCAGGAGATGGAGTTTGTCAGCGTGGAGCGCAGCTATGGTGGCGATCGCCTCGGCAGCGAGCTCAAGCAGCAGGAGCACCAGATCATCCTCGACACCCTGCAAGATTGTAACGGCAGCCGCAAGGCGGTGGCCGATCGGCTCGGCATCAGCCCGCGCACCCTGCGCTACAAACTGGCCCAGATGCGGGAGGCGGGGATCGATCTGCCAGCCTGAGGCCGGGAGGGAAACCGCACTGTGTGGGGGCTGTCATGGTCTTGACGGCCCGGCTCGATTATCATGGGGCCCTTGGCGCTTTGAGCCTGGGCCCTGTTTTTATTGGTAAAGCAGAGGACCGAGCCTTAATAAGGGACCCCTATGATCTCTCATCGAAAACTCGAAACCGTACTGAACCATCTGCTCGAACCGCACGCCATCAAGGATTACTGCCCCAACGGCTTGCAAGTGGAGGGGCGCGAGCGCATTCGCAAGGTGGTGACCGGTGTCACCGCCAGTCAGGCGCTCATCGACGCGGCGGTGGCTGCCGAGGCCGATGCCATTCTGGTCCATCACGGCTACTTCTGGAGCGGTGAACCGGCCCAGATCACCGGCATGAAGCAGCGTCGGCTCAAGACCCTGCTGACCCACGATATCAACCTGTTTGCTTACCATTTGCCGCTGGATGTCCATCCTGAGGTGGGTAACAACGCCCAGCTCGCTAAGCTGCTCGACATCAAGGTGCGTCGCGGTCTGGAGCCGTGGAACAGCAAGAGTGTCGCCATGGTGGGCAAGCTGGAAGAGCCGATGAGCGGTGCCGACTTTGCCAAGCTGATTGCCGAGCGCCTTGGCCGTGAACCACTCTATTGTGGCGATACCGGCCCCGAGCTTATCCGTTCCGTGGCCTGGTGCACCGGCGGCGGTCAGAGCTACATCAATCTGGCGGCGGAGCAGGGCATCGATGCCTTTATCTCCGGTGAAGCCTCAGAGCAGACCATTCACACCGCCCGCGAGATGGGGATGCACTTCTACGCCGCGGGCCATCACGCCACCGAGCGTTACGGCGTCAAGGCGCTGGGGGAGTGGCTGGCGACCGTGCATGGGTTGGATGTCACCTTTATCGATATCGACAATCCGGTCTAGGATCGCTTGGCCGCGTAGCGGCGTAATCGGACCTGACCTAAGCCATCGTGTGGTAGGTAGAAATGACAAGGGAGGCCTAAGCCTCCCTTGTTGTATCTGACATGCAGTTGTTGGCGGTTACTCGCAGGCGTAACCAGCGGGGCCCAGCAGGGCGCCATCCAGTTGCACGGCGCCATCTACCATCTGCAGCCTGCCTTCGCAGAACCAGCGTACCACCAGCGGGTAGATGCTGTGCTCCTGCGCCTGTACCCGTGCTGCTACCTCGTCCGCCGTGTCTCCTTCAAAGATGGGCACGCGGGCCTGCAGGATCACCGGGCCGCCATCCAGTTCTTCGGTCACGAAGTGGACGCTGGCGCCGTGTTCACTGTCACCGGCATCTATGGCGCGCTGGTGGGTGTGCAGGCCCTGATACTTGGGCAGCAGGGAGGGGTGGATATTGATCATCCGCCCGGCGAAATGGCGCACCAGATCGCCGCTCAATATCCGCATAAACCCTGCCAGCACTACCAAGTCTGGCTGATAGTCTGCCATCAGCGCCAGCAGGGCGGCGTCATACTCCTCCCGGCTGGCAAACTGCTGCTGGGTCAGAATGGCGGTCGCCACGCCTGCTTCTTTGGCGCGAACCAGACCATAGGCATCGGCCTTGTTGCTGATGACGCCGACCACTTCACCGGCAATCTTGTCGCTGGCGCAGTGGTCGAGGATCGCCTGCAGGTTGCTGCCGCTGCCGGAGATTAGGACGAGGATCCGCATCATTTGATGACGACCTGCTCCTCACCGTCTGCTGCCTTGGCGATATGACCGATGTGCCATGCGTTCTCGCCTTCTGCCTTGAGCAGGGTCAGCGCCTTCTCCAGCTGGTTGGCGGGCAGGGCGATGATCATGCCGACACCGCAGTTGAAGGTGCGATACATCTCGTGACAGGTGACGTTGCCAGCCTGCTGCAGCCAGCTGAACACCGCCGGCCACTGCCAGCTCTGCTCGTCGATCACAGCTTGAGTATTGGCAGGCAATACGCGGGGGATGTTTTCCCAGAAGCCGCCACCTGTGATGTGGGAGAGGGCGTGGATCTCGCACTCCTTGATGAGCTTGAGCACAGGTTTCACATAGATGCGGGTCGGCTCCAGCAGGGCGTTGGCCAGGGTGGTGTCACCCAGCGGCTGATGCACGTCGGCTTTGGAGACTTCCAGAATTTTACGGATCAGGGAGAAGCCGTTGGAGTGAGGGCCGCTGGCGGCCAGCGCGATCAGGGCATCCCCTTCACCGACCTTACTGCCGTCGATGATTTCGCTCTTCTCCACCACACCGACGCAGAAACCGGCGATGTCGTAGTCTTCCCCTTCATACATACCCGGCATCTCGGCGGTCTCGCCGCCCACCAAGGCACAGCCTGACTGCTCGCAACCGGCACCGATCCCGGTGACCACCGCGGCCGCGGTGTCCACGTCCAGCTTGCCGGTTGCATAGTAGTCGAGGAAGAACAGCGGCTCGGCGCCCTGTACGATCAGGTCATTGACGCACATGGCCACCAGATCGATGCCCACGGTGTCGTGCTTCTTCAGGTCGATGGCCAGCCGCAGCTTGGTGCCCACACCATCGGTACCGGAGACCAGTACCGGCTCCTTGTAGCCCGCAGGGATTTGACACAAGGCCCCAAAGCCGCCAAGACCACCAAGGACTTCAGGACGACGAGTGCGCTTTGACACGCCCTTGATACGTTCAACCAGTGCATTGCCGGCATCGATATCTACGCCAGCATCCTTGTAGCTCAGTGAGGTTTTGTCAGTCACGAGTATTCCCCGTCATGTAAAGAAGTGGAGGGTAAAATTCGGGGCGTATTCTAACAGTGGCGGTGAAAAACCAGAAAGGAAATCGTTTGCGCGTTTTTGCGCGGAAATGCTCTACAAGCGGCGGCTTTTGTTGTATGATTCCGCGATTTTTTTGCGGCAGGTTAGAGGAGATAATAATGAAAGTCGTTGAAGTCAAACACCCCCTGGTCAAACACAAGATCGGTCTGATGCGTGAAGGCGATATCAGCACCAAGCGTTTCCGTGAACTGGCCAAAGAAGTGGGCAGTTTGTTGACCTATGAAGCGACCTCTGACTTCGAAACCGAGAAGGTTATCATCGATGGCTGGAATGGGCCAGTAGAAGTTGACCAGATCAAAGGAAAGAAGGTAACCGTCGTACCTATCCTGCGTGCCGGCCTTGGCATGATGGACGGCGTGCTGGAGCACATGCCGAGTGCCCGCGTCAGCGTGGTCGGTATCTACCGTGATGAAGAGACCCTGCAACCTGTTCCCTACTTCGAGAAGATCGTTAGCAACATCGAAGAGCGTCTGGCGCTGGTCATCGATCCTATGCTGGCCACCGGCGGCTCCATGATCGCCACCATCGATCTGCTGAAGAAGAAAGGCTGCCAATCCATCAAGGTGCTGGTACTGGTTGCCGCGCCGGAAGGGATCAAGGCGCTGGAAGCCGCTCACCCTGATGTAGAGCTCTACTGCGCTTCTGTCGACCAGGGGCTGAACGAGAAAGGCTACATCGTGCCGGGTCTTGGCGATGCAGGCGACAAGATCTTCGGTACCAAATAAGTTTATGCCTTGACCTGCTTCCCATGTGGAAGGGGTGATCGGAGCCGGCGCATCGCCGGCTCTGCTGTTTGTGGCCGCTTGTGCCAGCCTTGCCGCAGGACGCGCCTTGCCGCTACCATAAGCACACTCTCCCATTTCGAGACTCTGTTCATGTTCAAACGTGTTGTGACCGCCCTCTGCTGCGGCTTGTCATTCATGGCCTCGGCCGCTCAGGTGACCGACCTCTATCAGGGCAAGGCTCCGACCAGTGGCGACATGGTGGCCGCTCAAGGGCAGGCACTGGGTCAGGTGCTGATCAAGGTGACCGGCAAGCGCGACATCCTCACCCAGCCGGTGGTGGTCAAGGCGCTGGCGGCCCCGGGCGACTATGTCAAAAGCTATGGCTATCAGGATCAGGACTCCGTCAAGTATCTGAAAGCCGAGTTCAAGAGTGACAAGGTCAACAGCCTGGTCTCCGAGAGCCAGTTTGCCCTGCTTGGTCCAGCTCGTCCCCAAATGGCCATCTGGCTGGTGGTGGATCAGGGGGAGCGTCGCCTGCTGGCGGATCAATCCAGCGATGGTTGGGCGCAAGCCTTGCGCGAGCAGGCCCAGACGCTGGGGCTGCCCATCAGCATTCCGCTGATGGATCTCGATGACAACATGGCGGTCAGTGCCACCGACGTCTGGGGCCGCTTTGCCGACCCGATTTTGCAGGCAAGCCAGCGCTATGGCGCCGAGATGGTGGTGTTGGGCAAGCTGACACCGGAAGGTGACAAGTGGAGCATCGATTGGGGACTCTACGGCCCCAAAGCGGCCGGTGAAGTGACCGAACTGACCCGCGGCAACACCACTGGCACTCAGGCTGAAGTGGCGCAAGGGTTTGCCGATACCCTGGCGGCCTGGCTGGTGAAAAACTACGGTGCCCGCATTTCGGGTCCGGCAACCAGCCAGACCCTGGTGGTGGATGGCCTCTCCGAAGTGGACAGCATGATCGCCGTGCAGAAGATGCTGCAGGGGATGGCCAACGTCAGCAAGGTGGCGATCGGCAAGCTGGAGGGGGACCAGGTCACCTTCAACTTTACCCTGCAAGGGGATCAGGCCGAACTGGTGCGGGCGCTGCAGCTTGAGAGTCGTTTACGCAAGGTTGACGATAATGGCAGCGGTTTGCGTTACCAATGGTCGCAGCCCTGATTTTATAAGGCTTTTGTAGACCGCCCGGCTTGTCCGGGCGGTTCTCTATCTGCCTTTGCGATGATACACTTAGCCACAAATGTCACAGTCAAAGCCCAACGAGTGAAGCAACCGGCCCAACTGTCTTTAGCCGTACAACTACCGGATGATGAAACCTTCGTCAGTTTTTATCCCGGCAACAATGCTCATCTGATCACCGCCCTCAAAAACGCGGCCATCGGTCAGGGATCGCCTTTCCTCTATTTCTGGGGAGCCAAGGGATCCGGACGCTCTCATCTGCTCCACGCCACCTGTGCCGAGGTCAACGCCCGCGATGCGGCGGCGGCCTATCTCTCCCTCGATCAATTTGAACAGCTCGATCCCAGCATGCTCGATGCCCTCGAAAGCTTGCCGCTGGTCTGTCTCGACAGCCTTGAGGCGATCGCCGGCAATGCCGTGTGGGAGCGGGCGCTGTTCGATTTCTACAACCGCTGGCAGGAGAAGGGCGAGGGGACGCTGGTGGTCACCGGCTGCAGCGCACCGCGCAAACTGGGGCTGCAACTGCCGGATCTCGCTTCGCGCCTCGACTGGGGTGTCAGTTTTCATCTCGAAGAGCTGGATGATGAAGGCAAGCTCAGTGCCCTGCAGCTGCGTGCCGAGCTGCGGGGCTTCAAATTGCCCATCGATGTGGGCCGCTTCCTGCTGAACCGACTCTCCCGCGATATGCGCACCCTGCTTACCACTCTCAATCAGCTCGACAATGCCTCATTTCGCGCCAAGCGCAAGCTGACCATTCCCTTTGTCAAAGAGATCCTCGAGCTCTGATCCTCTCTGCGGTGTGCGGTTGTGGCCTGACTTTCGTTTGAATGGCAGATAAAAAGAAACCCCGGCTTCAGGCCGGGGTTTTGCTATTTCAAGGCAGCTCTCTTATTAGTGGAACTGATCTTCTTCGGTGGAGCCGGTCAGTGCGGTCACCGAGGATTGGCCACCCTGAATGACGGTGGTCACCTTGTCGAAGTAACCGGTACCAACCTCCTGCTGGTGGGCCACGAAAGTGTAGCCACGGCTGGCGGCGGCAAATTCCGGCTCCTGCACCATCTCGACGTAGTGCTTCATCCCTTCGCCACGGGCGTACTGGTAGGCCAGTTCGTACATGTGGAACCACATGTTGTGGATACCCGCGAGGGTGATGAACTGGTACTTGTAGCCCATGTCGGAGAGCTCCTGCTGGAAGCGGGCGATGGTGGCATCGTCCAGATTCTTCTTCCAGTTGAAGCTCGGGGAGCAGTTGTAGGCCAGGATGCGATCCGGGAACTTGGCCTTGATTGCTTCGGCAAATTTACGCGCTTCGTCCAGATCCGGCTTGGCGGTTTCACACCACACCATGTCTGCGTAGGGGGCGTAAGCCAGACCGCGAGCGATGGCCTGATCGATACCGGCACGTACCTTGTAGAACCCTTCGGCAGTGCGCTCGCCAGTCAGGAAGTCTGCATCGTACGGGTCGGCGTCGGTGGTCAACAGGTCAGCGGCGTTGGCGTCGGTACGGGCGATCACCAGGGTGGTGGTGCCGCACACATCGGCTGCCAGACGGGCAGCAACCAGCTTCTGCACCGCTTCCTGAGTCGGTACCAGCACCTTGCCGCCCATATGACCGCACTTCTTGACGGAAGCGAGCTGATCCTCGAAGTGTACGCCAGCGGCGCCCGCTTCAATCATCCCCTTCATCAGTTCGAAGGCGTTCAGCACGCCACCGAAACCGGCTTCCGCATCAGCCACGATCGGCAGGAAGTAGTCGATAAAGCCCTCATCCTGCGGCCCAACCTTGTTGGCCCACTGGATCTGGTCGGCACGAGCGAAGGAGTTGTTGATGCGATCCACCACGGACGGTACCGAGTTGGCCGGGTAGAGGGACTGATCCGGATACATGGTGGAGGACAAGTTGTTGTCCGCCGCCACCTGCCAGCCGGAGAGGTAGATCGCCTCGATCCCCGCCTTGGCCTGCTGCACCGCCTGACCACCGGTCAGGGCGCCGAGGCAGTTGACATAGCCTTTTTTGGCGTCGCCGTGGATCAGACCCCACAGCTTGTCGGCACCGCGCTGGGCCAGAGTGTGCACCGGCTGCAAGCTGCCGCGCAGGTTTACCACATCTTCGGCGCTGTAGCCGCGCTTGATCCCTTTCCAGCGGGGGTTTTCCGCCCAGTCTTTCTCGATAGCCTGGATCTGTTGCTCACGGGTCAGTGCCATATCAGTTCCCTCTTTCATTGATTTCACGTTTCCATTGACTTGTTATTGGCGAGCCCCGCTGGGGGCCCGTGATTCAGAGCCGCTCGTAACCGGGCAGCGTCAGAAAATCGATCAGGGTATCGGCGCAGGTGATCTCTTCCATCAGCTCGCTTGCCTCGGCAAAGCGTCCTGCCTGCCAGCGCGCAGTACCCACCTCGGCTTTGACCACCTCCAACTCCTCGGCCAGCATCTGGCGGAACAGCTCTTTGGTCACCACTTTGCCATTCGACAGACTCTTGCCGTGGCGGATCCACTGCCAGATGGAGGTGCGGGAGATCTCGGCGGTGGCGGCATCTTCCATCAGACCGTAGATGGGGACGCAGCCGTTGCCGTTGATCCAGGCCTCCAGATATTGCAGGGCAACCCGGATATTGGTGCGCATCCCTGCCTCGGTGCGCTCGCCCTCACAGGGTGCCAGCAGGTCGGCGGCGGTGATGGGGGCATCCTGCTCGCGCAGCACGCCGATCTGGTTTTTGGCACCAGCCGCAATGGTGGCGTTGAACACCGCCATGGCGGTGTCGGCAAGGCCAGGGTGGGCGACCCAGGTACCGTCGTGGCCGTTGTTGGCTTCGCGCTCCTTGTCGGCCTTGACCTTGGCGAAGACCTGTTCGTTGGCGGCAGCGTCCTTGGCCGGAATAAAGGCGGCCATGCCACCCATCGCCAGCGCACCGCGCTTGTGACAGGTCTTGATCAGCAGCCGCGAGTAGGCGGAGAGGAACGGCTTGTCCATGGTTACCACCTGACGATCAGGCAGCACCCGATCCGGATGGTTCTTCAAGGTTTTGATATAGCTGAAGATGTAGTCCCAGCGGCCGCAGTTGAGGGCGACGATGTGATCCTTCATCTGATAGAGCAGCTCATCCATCTCGAATACGGCCGGCAGGGTTTCGATCAGCACGGTGGCCTTGATGGTGCCGCGGGGCAGACCGAACTTGTCCTCGGTCCAGGCGAACACTTCGCTCCACCAACGCCCTTCCAGATGGCTCTGCAACTTGGGCACGTAGAAGTAGGGGCCGGAGCCTTTGGCCAGCAGCGCCTGATAGTTGTGCAGGAAGTAGAGGGCAAAATCGAACAGGCCGCCGGGGATGGGCTCGCCATCGAAGGTGACATGTTTTTCCGGCAGGTGCAGACCGCGCACCCGGCAAATGAGGACGGCCGGATTGGGGTTCAGGGTATAAGCCTTTCCTTCCGGACTGGTGTAAGAGATGGTGCCGTTGACCGCATCGCGCAGGTTGATTTGGCCCTCGATCACCTTATTCCAGGCGGGTGCCAGTGAATCCTCGAAATCCGCCATGAACACCTTGACGTTGGCGTTGAGGGCGTTGATCACCATCTTGCGCTCGACCGGGCCTGTGATCTCCACACGGCGGTCTTGCAGGTCGGCAGGAATGCCGCGAATGGTCCAGTCACCTTCACGGATGTGGGCGGTTTCCGGCAGGAAGTCCGGCAGCTCGCCACCATCGATACGGGCCTGACGTGCCACACGTTGTTTCAGCAATTCCCCTCTTTGGGGAGCAAAACGTTCCACCAGTTCGGAGACCAGAGCCACCGCGTCCGGCGTCAGAATTTGCGCGTATTCGGGTTGCATCTCGCCCTGGATGCGAAGGCGGGCGCTGCAGTGGGTCTGAGCCGGTGCCGACATAAGGTTCACTCCTTTGAGAATTACATTTTGAACTTACTAACTACGACTAAAGTCGAATCCCTGTTCCTGAAACGTTCCCGCAACAACGGGGTAACACGATTGATAAGGTGCGAAATATTGTTGATTACGTCAACAGTTTTTTTTAAACACCCGTTTCCCCTCTATGGTTAAGTTTATGTTTTTTATTGTTTTATTTGATTGGTATAAAAGCTCTACACAGATGGTTATGCTCCTGCTTTTTCCCATCGGACAACGGCTAATTTGGGCCGTTACCCCGCCCCTCGTTTCGTAACTTATTACGTAATAAAATTACAAATGCAAAAACAAATCCCGACCTAACTCCAGGCTTTGCCAAAACAGCCGTATAAAGTGTGTTTGAATGTGGCAATGAAGGTTTTGCTATTGCTAGGTCTGATTGGTGAACATGTGTTTTAAACTCGTGGTGGTGATGTGGGCTC
The DNA here is from genome assembly GCF_003061465.1 of Aeromonas sp. HMWF017. Taxonomy (NCBI): domain Bacteria; kingdom Pseudomonadati; phylum Pseudomonadota; class Gammaproteobacteria; order Aeromonadales; family Aeromonadaceae; genus Aeromonas; species Aeromonas sp. HMWF017. The sequence continues at coordinate 9,804 of NZ_QAJD01000093.1, read as the reverse complement.
TGTTGGCACCAGCGGCTGCAGCGATGGAAAGTGAAGCGCAATAACGTAGGTTTGTATCAGTTATCGGGGTGAATGCCGGGCAGGGAGGGGGGAGAAGCTTCAGTCAATAATACTGCCATCCTCGATGGAATTAGCAGTTTGTCGTTTTTTGCTGATTTCTCGCCAAGGGCGGGAAACGGAGGGCGTTGAACAGGCGATGCGCCGGGGATTGAGCGGCCATCTGGCCTGGCTCAATAGTCATCATCCGGTTCGGCAAGATCGATCACGTCGAGCTGGACGACCTGTTCATCTTCGTTTTCGGTATGGCAAGGGGTGTCGTGAGGAACGGAATAAAGCGCATTGGCGGGTGCGAAATCGGTGGTCTGGTGCATGCCTGGTCCTGTGTTGAACGCAAGCCGGACAGTGATCCCTTCACTGGTATTTCCACCTCCCTGTTTTGTCTACCGGCGGAAAGGTGCGCATCTTAATGAGTTCGGCAAAAAGATTCAAGTGGTTCTGAGTGTTTTTTGTGCTTGATGGGCAGGCCGCATCAGGAGGATAAATCGGAGGCAAAAAAATAGCCCAGTCGTTTGACTGGGCTATTCTCGGGGAAAATGGTCGGTGTGAGAGGATTCGAACCTCCGACCCTCTACACCCCATGCAGATGCGCTACCTGGCTGCGCTACACACCGACGGAGTCAGACTCGGCTGACGGGGAGGAAGTCTAATAGTATGGCCAAACGGGTGCAACTCCTTTTTTATCATAGAGATGCCGATTGCTTCTTTATTGCTCAGTCGGGATGTGGCTTGGGTATGGCGTGCAGATTTGGCATAATCGCCGCTCTGTCACCACGAGCTATCATGCCAGCTATCTATGGAATCATCTGACAGATGTGGATAGCGAGAATGCAAACAGCACAATTGAACAGTATATAAAGAGGGGATGGGCGTGAAACCATCAGAGGTCCCAGAAATACCGAGTCAGGCGCCGAGTCAAACCGAGCAGGACGAACAGTGGATGCGCCATGCCATGGCATTGGCCGCCCGGGCCGAAGGGATTGGCGAGATCCCGGTCGGTGCCGTACTGGTGCTTGATGGTCAGGTGGTGGGCGAGGGGTGGAACCGCTCCATCAGCGAACACGATGCCTGTGCCCATGCCGAGGTGATGGCAATCCGGGCGGCGGGCAAGCAGCTGGCGAACTATCGGCTGCTCGACACCACTCTTTATGTGACGCTGGAGCCCTGCTGTATGTGTGCCGGTGCGCTGATCCATAGCCGGGTCAAGCGGGTGGTCTATGGCGCCCGAGATCTCAAGACCGGTGCCGCGGGGTCGGTGTTCGAGATCTTGCAGGACCCACGGCACAACCACAGCGTCGAGCTGGCCGGCGGTGTGCTGGCCGATGCCTGCTCGGCTCAGTTGTCGGCCTTCTTCAAGCGCCGCCGTGCCGAGAAAAAGGCGGCCAAACTGGCGCTGCAACAATCAAACGATACCCTTTCCTGAATCATGCGGGGGCAGCACAGGCTGCCCTTGCTGATTGCCTTCATAAATATCTCTTTATAAACAATGCATTGCGATCGCTTTTCTTCGACATAATCCCCGCGCATTTTTCCGCTAACAACCGCTGTTAAAGCGCTCTCGATGTAACAAAACTGTCATGCAACCGCCATATAATGCCGCGAAGCCTAGCTTACATTGAGGTCTTGCATGTCATCGGAATCGTTAAACCTGGTCATGGCGGGCAGTAGAAAACGCCGGATCAAGGATAAATTGGCCAAATATGGCGTCACCACAGGCGGAGCCCTGGTACTGGTGGCGCTGCTGCTTATCTTCTTTTATCTGCTCTATGTGGTGAAACCCATCTTCAATGGCGCCTCCATGGAGCCGACCGCCTCGTTTACCCTGCCTGCCGCAGGGAAGACCGCCTGGCTCGGCGTGGAAGAGCAGAACGAGATCGGCTATCGCTTCAGCGATAAAGGGCAGGTCAACTTCTTTGCGGTGCAGGGAGATGACAAGATCAAGGTCGGCCAGTCACTGGGCCAGGCCCAGGTTGCTGGTGACATCACCACGGTGGCGACCCCGGCACCGGGCCAGCGACTGATCGCCTACGGTTTTGCCGATGGCAAGGCGCAGGTGGTCCAGCCAGCGTTCAAGGTCTCCTATCCCAACGATGTGCGGGTGATTGAACCCAGCCTGCAATATCCCTTCGGCGAAGAGCCGGTGGTGATCGACCCGCAAGGGAAGGCGCTGCAGCTGATGGTGTTCGAAGCCACCAAGGACAAGATGGCGACCGCCGCCGTGACCGAAGATGGCCGTGGCGTGATGACGGTGATGAGCGGTGAGGAGAACTTCCTCTCCGGCGAGATTGAGTGGAGCAGTGAAAACTACACGATTCCCTCCCTGCCGCGCCATGTGGATCAGATGTTGCTGACCCCCAATCTGCGGATCCTGTTCGTGCGCGAGGGCAATCGCCTCTCCGTCTATGACATTCATAACCTGAGCGAAATCTCCCTGCGCAACGTGCTGGAGATCAATGCCCCCAACGCCAATGTGACCCGGGTTCAGCTGCTCTCCGGCGCCTCTTCACTGCTGGTGGGTAATGACAACGGTGTGATTTCTCAGTGGTTCGAAGTGGCGAAGGATGGCAAACGCCAGTTCACCCAAATTCGTGACTTCAAGGGTGATGGCGCGGTGGATCTGCTGACTCCCGAGCACTTTCGCAAAGGCTTCATCAGTGCCGACAAGGACGGCATCATCAGCTTCTTCCACGCCACCGGCGAGACCAAGCTGCTGACCGAGACGGTGGAAGGGGGCGAGCTCTCTGCTCTGGCCATCTCGCCCCGTCACAACCTGTTGCTGATGCAGCAAGGGAATACCTTCAAGCTCTTCTCGGTGGAGAACGAACACCCCGAAGTGACCTGGTCTGCCCTCTGGCAACAGGTGTGGTACGAAGGGTATCCGGAGCCCCAGTATGTGTGGCAATCCACCTCCGCCAGCAACGACTTTGAAGCCAAGCTGAGTTTGGTGCCGCTGGTATTCGGTACGCTGAAAGCCTCTTTCTACGCCATGGTGTTTGCTGTGCCGCTCGGCGTGGCTGGTGCCATCTATACCGCCTACTTCATGTCGGCGGGGCTGCGCAAATACGTCAAGCCGACGGTCGAGATCATGGCGGCGCTGCCGACCGTTATCCTGGGTTTCCTGGCGGGTCTGTGGCTGGCGCCCATCATCGAGGGTGCGTTGCCCGGGGTGATCCTGCTGCTGGTATTGCTGCCGATGGGGATGCTGCTGACTGCACTGCTCTGGAACTATCTGCCGGAGCGCGGCAAGTCCTTGCTGCCGGAGGGGTGGCACGCCATCCTGCTGATCCCGGTGCTGCTACTGATTGGCTGGGGTGCCTTCTCCCTGAGCCCGCTCATCGAGAATGCTTTTATGCACGGCGATTCGCGCATCTGGCTGACTCACGAAATGGGCATCAAGTTTGACCAGCGCAACTCGCTGGTGGTCGGTATCGCCATGGGCTTTGCGGTCATCCCCACCATCTTCTCCATCGCTGAAGATGCGGTCTTCTCGGTGCCCAAGCACCTGACCCAGGGCTCGCTGGCGCTGGGGGCCACTCCGTGGCAGACCCTGAGCCGGGTGGTGATCCTCACCGCCAGCCCGGGCATCTTCTCTGCGGTGATGATGGGTCTTGGCCGCGCCGTGGGCGAGACCATGATCGTGCTGATGGCTACCGGCAACACCCCCATCATGGACTTCTCCATGTTCCAGGGGCTGCGAACCCTCGCCGCCAACATCGCGGTGGAGATGCCGGAATCGGAAGTGGGCAGCTCCCACTATCGGGTACTGTTCCTCGCGGCCTTCGTCCTGTTTGTGTTCACCTTTTTGTTCAACACCCTGGCCGAGTTTGTCCGTCAGCGGTTGCGTGAAAAATACAGCTCGATGTAAGGGGCGACTCTGTAATGGACAAGGAATCGACAATGGGTAAGTGGTTTAAATCAGGGGCCCCCTGGATCTGGATGACCGGCGGTGCCGTCAGCCTGAGTCTGGTGGCGGTACTGGGTCTGCTGCTGCTGATCGGCTGGCGTGGTCTGGTCTACTTCTGGCCGCACCCCATCTATGAGTGGCAGCTGGAAGATGCCAGCGGCAACAAGAGCGTACTGATCGGCGAGATCAACGATCGCGAGCAGGTACCGGTGGAGCGACTGCGCGCTGCAGGTCTGCCACTGGAAGGGGAAGAGCGCGAGCTGCTGACCCGCTATCTGGTCAAGACCGGCAACCGCGAGTTCGTTGACCTCGATTTTCGCTGGGTGCTGGAGACGGACATCAAGTCCCAGAGCCAGCCAGCCGAGCTGGCCATGGTTGAGCGTGCCACTAACGGCAACTTCTACGGCTATATCGTCGGGGTGAAAGAGGATGGCCGCGAGCTCACCTCTGATCTGCATCCTGCCCTGCAGCGGGTGCTGGCGCGAGCCAATGCCCTCTCCGAACAGGCCAACGATCTGCAAAAAGGGGACATCGGCAGCATCAACTATCAACTTGAGCGGCTGCGCCTGAAAGAGCGTAAGGCCGAGCTGGATGACAAGCTGACCGATCAGCTCAAAGCCGAACTGGCCAGCGAGCGTCAGGCCCTCAACGATCGCTATCAGGTGCTGGAAAAAGAGCTCTTCTCCCTGCGTAGCCAAGCGGACCGCGACGCCATCACCGTCAAGGATATGCGTGGCGAGCTGGTGACCATGCCGATGTCCAAGGTACTGGACGTGGTATGGCCCAACGACATGAGCCTGCTGGCCAAGGTAGGTCACTGGTTCCACCAGATCGGCAAGTTCGTCTCTGACGATCCCCGTGAAGCCAACACCGAGGGCGGGGTGTTCCCAGCCATCTTCGGCACTGTGTTCATGGTGTTCCTGATGGCGATCATCGTGACCCCGCTGGGGGTGGTAGCGGCAGTCTACCTGCACGAATACGCGGGCAAGAACAGCCTGACCAAGATCATCCGCATCGCGGTGATCAATCTGGCGGGCGTGCCATCCATCGTTTACGGCGTGTTTGGTCTGGGCTTCTTCGTCTACACACTCGGCGGTTCGTTAGACCAGCTGTTCTACCCGGAAGCGCTGCCGAGCCCGACCTTTGGCTCACCCGGCGTGATCTGGTCGGCGCTGACCCTGGCCATCCTGACCCTGCCGGTGGTGATTGTCTCCACCGAAGAGGGGCTGGCGCGGATCCCGAGCACCATCCGTCAGGGCTCGCTGGCACTGGGCGCGACCCAGGCCGAGACCCTGTGGCGCATTGTGCTGCCGATGGCGAGCCCGGCCATCATGACCGGCCTTATTCTGGCGATTGCCCGTGCAGCCGGTGAAGTGGCGCCGCTGATGCTGGTGGGGGTGGTGAAACTGGCACCGACCCTGCCGATGGATGGCAACTTCCCGTATCTGCATGTGGAGCGCAAGTTCATGCACCTGGGCTTCCACATCTATGACGTCGGCTTCCAGAGCCCCAACGTCGAGGCGGCCCGACCGCTGGTCTACGCCACCTCCTTCCTGCTGGTGACGGTGATCGTGGGTCTGAACCTGACCGCTATCGGTATTCGTAACCACTTGCGCGAGAAATTCCGGTCGCTGGAGCATTAATCCGGCGCCGCATGAGTGATACAAGAGTGAGATAACAGAGGGGCGGCCGAGCGCGAGCCGCCATCTCTCTGTACCAATACGTGAGGGGCGCCGGCAGCTGTCCGGCCACTCCAGATAGATTTTGAGGTAACAGATGATCAACGTAACGACCACGTCTACCCAGCACACCGCGCTGGACCTGCTCAACCTGACCCCGGAGCAGACCGCGCTGGAGGTGAAGGATCTCAACCTGTACTACGGCAGCAAGCAGGCGCTGTTCAACGTCAACATGAAGATCCCCAAAGGGCAGGTGACCGCCTTTATCGGCCCGTCAGGCTGTGGCAAATCGACCCTGCTGCGCTGCATCAACCGGATGAACGATCTGGTGGAGATCTGCCGCATCGAGGGGGAAATCCAACTGCACGGCCATAACATCTATGACAAGAGCGTCGATGTTTCCGCCCTGCGCCGTCAGGTGGGCATGGTGTTCCAGCGCCCGAACCCGTTCCCCAAGTCCATCTACGAGAACGTGGTCTATGGTCTGCGCCTGCAGGGGATCAACGATCGTCGCACTCTGGATGAAGCGGCCGAGCGCTCCTTGCGTGGTGCGGCCCTGTGGGACGAGGTGAAGGATCGTCTGCACGACAACGCCTTCGGTCTCTCCGGTGGTCAGCAGCAGCGTCTGGTGATTGCCCGCGCCATTGCCATCGAGCCGGAAGTGTTGCTGCTCGATGAGCCGACCTCGGCGCTCGACCCCATCTCCACCCTCACCATCGAGGAGCTGATCAACGAGCTCAAGAGCCAGTTCACCGTGGTGATCGTGACCCACAACATGCAACAGGCTGCGCGAGTGTCGGATCAGACCGCCTTCATGTATATGGGCGAGCTTATCGAGTACTCGGATACCAACACCATTTTCACCACCCCGGCCAAGAAAAAGACCGAAGATTACATTACCGGTCGTTACGGCTAAGGAGAGGAGAGGATGAATCTCAGCAAACAGATTGGCAGTCTGTTCAACGGCTAAGGCATAATCGGAGCAATCAAGGATTATTTGTATGGACAATATGAACCTCAATAAACACATCTCCGGTCAGTTCAATGCCGAGCTAGAGAGCGTGCGCAACCAGGTGCTGGTGATGGGCGGTCTGGTAGAGCAGCAGCTCACCGACGCCATCGCGGCGATCCACGATCAGGATCTCGATGCAGCGCGGAAAATCGTGGCCAACGACCACAAGGTCAACGCGATGGAAGTGGCGATTGACGAGGAGTGCACTCGCATCATCGCCAAGCGTCAGCCGACTGCCTCCGACCTGCGACTGGTAATGGCCATTATCAAGACCATCACCGATCTGGAGCGCATTGGCGACGTGGCCGACAAGATCGCCCGCATGCTGACCGACAACGCCAACAAGCCGCAGCCGCCGCTGGTGTCGCTGGAGAACATGGGCCGTCGCACCATCAAGATGCTGCACGATGTGCTCGACGCCTTCGCCCGCATGGATCTGGATGCGGCGCTGGCGGTCTACAAAGAAGATGACAAGGTAGACCGGGAGTACGAGTCCATCATCCGCGAGCTGATGACCTACATGATGGAAGATCCCCGCACCATCCCCCAGGTGCTCAACGTCCTGTGGGCGGCGCGGGCCATCGAGCGGGTCGGCGATCGCTGCCAGCACATCTGCGAGTACATCGTCTACTACGTGAAAGGCAAGGATGTACGCCACACCAAGGCGGACGATCTGGGCACCTTGCTGGGCAAGGGCTAACCGGAAGTGAATAAAAAGGCGCGTGAAGCGCCTTTTTTGTTGCATAACTGGTCGGAGTAAGATAAAGCCCCCAACTGGCTGTTTTCTGATAGAATACTCCCCCTGTGTGAGTCCCGGATGGGCTCACGGTCCGGTCTCCCGGGCCCAGTTTGCCGTCTTGTGCTAAGGCGGGTGTAGCAATAGGTTAATCATGAGTTTTGCCGATAGTTTGTTCTTTTTAATGCTGCTGGTTGGCGGCAGTGTGTTCTTCTCCCTCTCCGAGATCTCTCTCGCCGCGTCTCGCAAAATCAAATTGCAGGTGATGGCGGATGAAGGTAATCGCCAGGCCGAAAAGGTGCTGGCCCTGCAGGCCCAGCCGGGCAACTTTTTCACCGTGGTGCAGATTGGCCTCAATACCGTCGCCATTCTGGGCGGTATCCTGGGTGAGTCTGCCCTCAACCCCGCCATCAAGGGGATTGTCTCCCAGTTCTACCAGGGCCCCTGGCTTGGCGAGATCAGCTCCGGTGCCTCCTTCGTGTTCGTCACCGGTATGTTTATCCTGATCGCCGACCTGATGCCCAAGCGTCTGGCCATGACCATGCCCGAGCAGATTGCCGTGGTGGTGGTGCGCCCCATGCTCTTCTTCGTCACAGTGTTGATGCCGCTGGTGTGGGTCTTCAACGGATTGGCGAACTTCCTGTTCCGTCTGATGCGCGTCTCCACGGTGCGTAACGACGAGATCACCTCCGACGATATCTATGCGGTGATGGATGCCGGTGCTGAGGCGGGGGTTATCCAGCGCGAGGAGCATCAGCTCATCGAGAACGTGTTCGAGTTGCAGTCCCTTGGTGTCACCTCTGCCATGACGGCCCGCGAGAGCCTCATCTACTTCACCCTGCAAGAGAGTGAAGAGAGCATCAAGGCGAAGATCGCCGAACATCCCCACAACAAGTTTCTGGTCTGTGACCACAACCTCGACAGCATCAAGGGCTTTGTCGATGCCAAAGAGTTGCTGATCCGCGTTATCGGCGGCCAGAGCATCGACCTGATCGGTGGCAACCTGGTGCAGAACGTCATCATCATCCCCGATACTCTGAACCTCTATGAGGCGATGGAGTACTTCAAGAATCATCGTGGTGACTTTGCCGTGGTGATGAACGAGTACGCGCTGGTGGTGGGGATTGTCACCATGAACGACCTGATGAGCACCGTCATGGGTGAGTGGGCGACCCACGTGGTGGAAGAGCAGATCGTCCAGCGCGACGAGAACTCCTGGCTGGTGGACGGGGTGACCCCCATCTCCGACGTGATGCGCGCCTTCGATATCGAAGAGTTCCCCGAGAACCAGAACTACGAGACCATCGCCGGCTTTATCATGTATATGCTGCGCAAGATCCCCAAGCGCACTGACTCGGTCAAATACGCCGGTTACAAGTTCGAAGTGGTGGATATCGACAGTTACAAGATTGATCAGCTGCTGGTTACCCGGGTCGAACCGGCTGTGGCCGAGAAGCCAGCTCAGGAATCGTAAAAGGAGCGACATAAGTGTCATGAAGATGCAGTCTCATTCCCGTGCGCTGGCCTGTGTCGCGCTCGCCCTGGCACTGGGTGCCTGTAGTCAGAGTGCGCCGCGCAAAGCCACAGTGGCAGCCAAGCCGGTAACCCCCAAGCCTGCCGTGGTCGTGCCGCAGCCGGATCCCGACGCGGTGGTTCAAAGTGGCATGGCCGAGCCGAGCCCGGTCTTTGACGAGCAGTATCACGGCCCGGACCAGGGGTCGCTGGAGTCGGTGACCGCCCTGTTTGCCCGTGGCTACATCGAGTCCGCCATGCGCGAGACCATGCTGGCGGCGGTGCACAACGACTATCCGCTGCTCGGCATGAGGGATGTGCGGTTGACCGATCCGGTCTCCAAATTCCTCACCTCCGAGCATGCGGCCACCACGGCCCATGACTACCTCTATGCGGGTGTGCAGCGTCGCCTCGGTCGTCCGCTCAGCCCTGCTCAATGGGAGCAGATCTGGCGCGGTTTGCCGCAGCAGGGCCGGGTCTCCGACTGGGTCAAACAGATTAAGCGAGTGCTGGCCGGGCGTTAAGTTACCAGCGGATCAAGATTGTGATGAGGCCACCTTCGGGTGGCCTCTTGCATTTCTGCGTTTGACTCGCCGTTTGCACGCTGATTTCTGCTGATACTGATTGCCGCCCGTGGCGCTTTGCTTTATCTTGTTTTGGCCATCTAAACATCCATATGTTTTTATGGCTGCACAATAAAAGGGCTTCACAGGATGAAGCAGGACGATCTGCAGCGATTCGATGTGAAACCGCAGATCAACAAAACAAACAGATAAATACGCAAATAAACAACGCACATAACGAAGAGACACGACAGATGGAAACCAGGGAATTGTGGGTGCTGGATGGGGGCATGGGGCGCGAGCTGGCACGGCGGGGGGCACCGTTTCGTCAACCCGAGTGG